>JAKAMS010000108.1 GCA_021812745.1 Bacteroidota bacterium
CTGAAGGGAAGATAGAATAAGAAAAGGAATTCCGGAGAATGATTTAACTTAAATTCTCTTCTAAAAATTTCTTTAGCTTACTAACAGTCTCAAAAACATAGTCACTATTCATTTCCAATACTTTTTCTTTTGCGTAACTATCCCATACAACGGAAGCAATTTTAACTCCGGCGCTCCTTGCAGCAAGAATGTCAGCGGGAGCGTCGCCAATCATCAAAACTTTTTCGGGATTTAAATTAAATTTTTTTACAAAGACATCAATCCCTTCGGGAGAAGGTTTATGGTCCACAACGTCATCACCGGTTACTATCATATCGAAAAGATCATACACTCCAATTTTTTTAAGAGTAATTACTGAAGAGTCGCGCCCCTTACCGGTGTAAATTGATAAAGGAATATTTTTCGATTTGATGAATTCAAGAACTTCTTTTATTCCGGGATAAACATCTGCCATTAAATGATGTTTGGCTTCGTAGAATTCCATATAATCTTTTCGTGCATTGTCGTAGTCATCATTCATAAATTCTTTTAAGATCACATCTTCGGTCGGTCCGAAAAGGGAAATTATCTCTTCATCTGTTACTTTTTTATTAAGATATTTTTCTGTTACATGTCTGAATGTAGCAAAGATAAGTTCATTCGTTGATGTGAGTGTTCCGTCAATGTCAAAAATTATTCCTTCAAAGTTTTGCAAGTTATTACCTTATTCCAAAGATTAGAATTGTTCCGGAAGAAGTTGCTGCTAGAAATTTATCATTACTCATCTGTAGAAAAGTAGTAATGCTTGTTTCGCCAAAATCGAAAATTCTTTCTTCCTTAAATTTTTTGTCCAGTGCAAATATGGATCCGTTATTCGTATAATAAATTTTATCTTTATAACTAATCGGCTGAGTCCGCAGTGAATCGAAAGGGTCGCTCCGCTTTAATTGTCTTGTAACAATTCCTTTTTCGGCTGAGAAAACTAAGAATCTTTTATCATCAGACTTCACGTAGAGATTTTTCTTATCAATTGAGAGCGCAATCGGAGGAAGAACTTTTATTTTTCCGCTTTTCCAGATCAGTTTACCCAGCAAAAGATCAATGCAATAAAGTTGTGAATCTTTTGCGACCGCAAAAACTTTTTCACCATCGCAAATAATTTTTGTTTCTGAAAAATCCGTAGCCTCTGTTTCTTTCCAGCGCCAATTCAGTAATCCGTTTCGTGCGTCAATAGAATATAAATATCCGTCAGAGCCGGCAAATAATACTTTGTTCTGTATGACTAGCGGCGGATGAATAATTTTTCCGCGTGAATCGTTATTCCGCCAATATTCTTGGAGTGTTTCAAGATCGAGACAATAAATGATTCCTGATGATGTCCCAAACAGTATTGCTGTTTTTGAAGATGACTGTTTTGGCAAAAATAATTCTTTATCTCCTTCATATTGCATTGCAGTTAAATCTGTTGTGATGGAATCATCAATTCCTAGTGATTGAATTTGTTCACCAGTATGTGAAATTATAGAAATAATTTCCCCGTTGGCTGTACCGATTGCTATCTGTCCGTCAGTAACTAATGGTCCGGTTACAATTTCCGATGACATGCTATGCCGCCAAACAACATTTCCGGTTGTATCAAAGCATGTAACAACACCGGGTTTCTCGCAAGTATAAATTTTGTTTTCCCAAAGGGAATCACTAACGCCAATAAGAGATTTCAGTTCAAATTTTGTGAAAACGTTAATTGATGTTTCCGGAACGCTTTCATCTTTCTTATTCTGAGCGTTTGAACTCGTGAGCCCGGCTAAAAGTAATATTATGACGAATAATTTTTTCATATTAAATTTTCCCGGCACAAAATTAATAAAAAGTGAGATGACTTACCCTCGTTCCTAAATTGTAATTCCGTTACTATCTGATTATATTTTTACATGATAAATAAAAATTCGTTTCAACATTGTTCTCTGGAGACAAAGATGGATAGAGAGATATCTAAAATCAAAATTATCCTACTTCTCTTATTCTTGAACTTGAATTTCATTGCAAACGCGCAGTCAAATTCTGCAAATATAAAAAATGCGGATTCGCTTTCATCCAAATTCAATATTGAAAACTGCGTTAATGAATTCAAGATGGACAAAACAGTTAAGACCGATGCCGGTTATCAATATTGGTTTGTTGATAAAAACTTTATTGATGGAAGAACATTGAAAATGAGTGTTGTCGCACCCCATCAAGCTACACACGCGCCGCATGTACATCCGGAAGATGAATTCTTTTTTATTCTAGAAGGGAATGCGGAAGTTTATTTGGCAGGGAAATGGAAATCTGTTGGACCGTTAACAAGTTTCTATTGTCCTTCTAATGTTGAACATGGAATCCGCAATCCCGGTGATAAAGAATTGAAATATCTGGTAATAAAAAAGTATGAGAAAAAGTAATTAGATAAATCCAATTTTGTTCCAATAAAAATTCTGAGGTTGAAAATGTCTATCTGGAAATTGCTCTCTTTAGCTTTGCTGTTAAACGGTTATACAATAATCCCGCAGGATAAGATTTCCGTGAATAAAGGGGAAGCAATTCCGATTGACGGATTCTACGACAGTTCACATCACTGGTATGATATAAATGAAGATGATAGAGTAATCTCTCCAATGCAAGGGCAAAAGAGATATGACCCCAGTGAAATCAGAAAGATTGCAGACAATATTTTGCTCTATCAAAAAACAAATGGCGGCTGGCCCAAAAATTATGATATGCTCGCAATTTTAACCGATGAACAAAGAAGTGCAGTCCTAAAATCGAAAGGAGATGTGAATAGTACAACCTTCGATAACGGTACCACTCATTCTCAAATAAATTATTTGGCAAAAGCGTTTTCAATAACTAAAGATGAAAAATATAAAGGATCATCTATTCGCGGAATTGAATTTATATTATCTGCTCAATATCCAAACGGCGGATGGCCTCAGTTTTATCCGGACACAAGCGAATATAGAAAATATATAACATTTAACGATGGCGCTATGATCGGCATTATGGAATTACTTCAGAAATTTGCCGAAGGCGCACCTCAATTTTCTTTTCTTAGCAGTGAACTTAGACAAAAAGTAAAGGTTGCTTTTGATAAAGGTCTGGAATGCATTTTAAAATGTCAGATTAAGGAAGGCGATAAATTATATGTATGGTGTCAGCAGCATGATAATGTAACTCTGCTTCCTCAAAATGCGCGAACATTTGAACCTGCATCAATCTGCAACGGGGAAAGTTCCGGAATAGTTCTTCTGCTGATGAGTATCAAAAATCCGGATGAAAAAATAATCAACTCAATTCAAAGCGCTGTTAAATGGTTTAGCGATTCTAAAATTTTTGGATTGAAAGTAAAAGAAATTCCTGCGCCTAGAGTTGAATATAAATACCGCACTACCAGTTCGGATAGGGTGATCGAAAAAGATCCGCTTGCTCCTCCAATATGGACTCGTTATTATGAATTAGAAACTCATAAACCGTTGTTTTGCAACCGCGATGGGAAAACCGTTTATTCATTAGATCAAGTAGAGAGGGAAAGAAGAATCGGTTATGGATGGTATATATATACTCCGCAAGAAGTTTTGAACAAATATCCTGATTGGCAAAAAAAATGGGTGCCAAATCAAAATGTTCTCGAATAGTAAAATCTATTTTTGATGAATTGTTCTGACATCTTCTGTATTGTCATACCATCATCATTTTTTATATATTTGCGCACTAAAAATTGAGAAACATGATACACATCCGCAATTTCTGTATAATTGCTCATATAGATCACGGTAAATCTACAATCGCCGATTGTCTTTTAGAAACTACGCACACAATTTCCAAACGCGAGGCAAAAGAACAGTTGCTTGATAGTCTGGATTTGGAGCGCGAACGTGGTATTACGATTAAGTCTCATGCGATTCAGATGAAATATATAGCAAAGGATAAAGTCGAGTACACTCTTAATCTGATTGACACTCCGGGTCATGTAGACTTTTCTTATGAAGTGTCCCGCTCGCTTGCCGCTTGTGAAGGAGCTATTCTTGTAGTTGATGCCGCACAAGGTGTAGAAGCACAAACCATAAGTAATCTTTATATGGCAATTGATGCCGGACTGGAAATTATTCCGGTTATAAACAAAATTGATTTGCCAAGTGCTATGGTTGATGTCGTTCAAAAACAAATTATTGATTTGATCGGGTGCAAAAGCGAAGATATAATCTTAGTAAGCGCCAAAGAACGAATCGGTATTGAAGAGATGTTAGAAGCGATTGTTCACAAAATAGCTCCGCCAACCGGAGATGAAAACGCACCGCTCCAAGCTCTTGTATTCGATTCTATCTTTGATTCTTACCGCGGTGCTGTTGCTTATGTTCGTCTTTTCAATGGAGTGATAAAAGAAAAAGATGAAATAAAATTTTTTGTGAATGATAAAAAATATCTTGCAGAAGAAGTTGGAACCTTACGTCTTGGAAGAATTCGAACCGGTGAATTACGTGCAGGAAATGTTGGCTATTTAATTCCAGGCGTTAAAGATGTTCACGACGCAAAAGTAGGAGACACAGTTACTCACATCCGGAACGGAGCAGAGTCGGCACTACCGGGATATAAAGAAATAAAACCGATGGTATTCAGCGGTCTTTATCCAACAAGTTCAGATGATTACGAAAACTTACGCGAAGCGTTAGAAAAATTCCGGCTCAACGATTCTGCATTAAGCTATTCACCCGAAACATCTGCCGCACTTGGCTTCGGTTTCAGATGCGGATTTCTTGGCATGCTTCATATGGAAATTGTTCAGGAAAGACTTGAACGGGAATATGATCAGTCAATCGTTACAACGCTTCCTAACGTTGAATATTGGGTGTTCAAAAAAAATGGAGAAAAAGTAATTGTTGATAATCCTTCCGATATGCCGGCTGTTGGCGACATAGAACATGTTGAAGAACCGTATGTAAAAGCGCAAATAGTTACCCCCAGCGAATATGTTGGGAACTTAATGCAGCTTGCGATTGAAAAAAGGGGTGTATATAAGAACACAACGTATATTGATCCGACTCGTGCCGATATTGAATTTGAGTTTCCGCTTGCAGAAATTATTTTTGATTTCTATGATAAACTAAAATCAATCTCGCGCGGCTATGCATCATTCGATTATGAGTTTACCGGTTATCGTGAATCTGATTTAGTTAAGATAGATATCTTATTGAACGGTGAAAAAGTTGACGCGCTTTCAATTATCTGTCATGAAAAAAAATCTTTTACGTGGGGGCAAAAAGTTTGTACCAAACTGAAAGATTTAATTCCGCGGCAAATGTTTGAGATCGCAATTCAAGCTGCTATTGGGTCTAAAGTTGTATCAAGGACAAATGTTAAAGCGCTCCGTAAAAATGTGTTGGCAAAATGTTACGGCGGAGATATTACAAGAAAAAGAAAACTTCTTGAGAAACAGAAAGAAGGCAAAAAACGAATGAAACAAGTTGGCAATGTGGAAATTCCTCAAGAAGCTTTTTTAGCAGTATTACAAATTGATGATTAAAATTTTTCCTTAATCTTAGTCGTGCTCATAATCTTGCTCTTGATCTTCTCCACGATCTTGCTCAAGATGAAAAGTATGAAAATAAAATTAATAAACCAGTTCGCATAGAAATTTGAAGAAGGAAACATGGCGCTGTTAAAAGACGAAAAGAAAGAACAACCCAAAGAGAAAAAAAATCCTGTTATGAAAACTTCGAAGCAAAAATTTTGGGAGTTTTGGAAGAATCTGTTGTTTGCAGCAGTAGCCGCATTCCTAATTAAAACATTTTTCATAGAAACTTCGCGTGTGCCTACCGGCTCAATGGAAAAAACAATTTGGGTCGGTGATTTTCTCTTTGTTAACAAATTTATATATGGTGCGTCTTCGCCAAGGAATGTACCGTTCACAAATATCAAGTTGCCGTATTTTCAGATGCCGGCTATACGTGAACCAAAGCGTGGTGATATTGTTGTGTTTGAATTCCCCGGCTCTAAAGATGAACTAGTTCCAACAGACATAAGCAATTATGTTAAAAGATGCATTGCAATTCCCGGAGATACAATTGAGATTGTTGACAAAGTTGTTTTCGTGAACGGAAAAGAAGCACCGCGAGCAACGCAAATTCAATATCTAAATAATTATGTTACTCCAAAAGGAATTGCTGATCCGGGTATTTTTCCTAAAGGAAGTGATTTTAATCCGGACAATTATGGACCACTCGTCATTCCCAAAAAAGGAGACGTGATAAAACTAACACTGGATAACATTGAACAATGGCGGACAATTATTGACCGTGAATTTGGAATGCGCGTTGTTACTGTTGAAGGCAATAAAATTATGATTGAAGGAAAGCCCGTTAGTTCATATACATTGAAGCAAGATTATTTTTTCATGATGGGTGATAACCGGGACGATAGTCTGGATAGCCGCTTTTGGGGATTTGTTCCGCGGGATAAAGTTGTTGGAGAAGCGCTTATGATCTATTGGTCATGGGATCCGAGCATTCCATTCTCTGATTTCTTTAACTTATTAAGTACAGTCAGGTTAGGAAGAATTGCAAAATTAGTTCATTGAGTTTTAGCTGATAAATCTTTAAATCGAAGTGCGGATATGAAAAAAATATTTTTCAATTCGCACTTTTTTATTTGGTACATTGTTAAATAGAAAAATTCATTTGCCTTAGAGGATTAAATGAGAAAAATTATTTTCTTAATTATCATTATATCTGCCTCATTAATATCGGCACAGACTAAATATCTAATCTATTTCAAAGATAAAGGCGTTTCTGTATCGGGTGCACTTCATAAAACTTCTGCGGTCTTTAAGTTGGCAGAGAAAGAACTTTCGCCTAAAGCTATTGAAAGAAGAAAACAAGTTATGGGTGAGGATAATTATATCACATATGAAGACATTCCTCTTAGTGATAATTACACAAATCAAATTGAACAACTAGGAATTAAAATTGAGAACAAATTAAAATGGTTTAATGCGGTCAGTTGTTACTTGACCGATGCTCAGATAAATCAATTAAAAAGTTTATTGTTCATCAAGAAAATTGAAAAAGTCCGGGTGTTCAAATCAAGAACAGATGAAAATCAATTAATTAACCGGAACAACAGTGTTCAGCAATTAAATAAAATTACCTCTCCAACTTCTTTGAACTATGGACCTTCTCTTACACAAAACGCTCTTTCAGATATTCCTGCTGTACATGATTTGGGAATAAATGGAGCGGGAGTTTATGTTGGAATTCTTGACGATGGTTTTTCGCCTAGTCTTTATAATGCATTAAAAACTCGAATTGTGCTTCAAGATTCAGATTATGTGCATCATTTGCCATATGTTTCTAATCAGAATGGACACGGATCCAGTGTATTTTGTCTCATGGCTGGCTACGATCCTGGTAATGCTATAGGACCGGCTTATAATGCTAAATTTTTTCTTGCTGAAACGGAAAACGATGCGAGCGAGACACATGCGGAAGAAGATAATTATGCAGCAGCACTTCAAGATATGGAAGGTGCCGGTGTAGATATTACAAGCAGTTCTCTTGGTTATACGACTTTTGATACTGGCCAGACATCTTACACCTATGAAGATATGAATGGCAATACTGCAATTTGTACACAAGCAGTAAACTTAGCTTTTCAAAGAGGTGTTACATCATTTACTGCTGCTGGTAACGATGGAACAAATCCATCATGGTATTATGGTGTAAGTCTGGGAGGAAACAGTTTCGGTAAGATAGGAGCTCCTGCAGATGCATTCAATGTGATTACCGTTGGTGCAGTTGGCAGCGATAAAACCCTTGCAAGTTTTAGCAGCCGCGGTCCAACATCTGATAACAGAATTAAACCAGAAGTTGTTGCCATGGGCTCTCAAAACTATATTGCTGTTATAGTTAAGAATGGAACTGATTATGGTACGGGAAGTGGCACTTCCTTCGCAACGCCAATTGCGGCTGG
>JAKAMS010000109.1 GCA_021812745.1 Bacteroidota bacterium
AGATGGATTTGAAATTCAACCCGCATTAATCATAATCCATCATCTATCTTCACTCTCTCTTTCATTAGCAACTCACTTCCCTTTTTTATAATTTGTAAATACTATGATTGAAGAATTTAAAGATCCATCGGAACAGAAAGAGGACGAGCCAAAAGCTGAAGTTCCTCGACCATTTTCAACAATTTCTCCAATAACGGCTGCGTTTATTGCGCTTGTTGGAATTTTCCTTCTTTATCAATTTGGCGGTGCAATTTTAACTGTTGCAATTTTCGGCTTCAACTTTGAAAATGCAGATGTTAACATGGTGCGGATGCTAACAATGGGCGGACAAATTCTCCTTATGTTGTTTCCCACTCTTCTGCTTGCGAGATATATTTATAGAGAAAACATTTCAACAATTCTTCGTGTAAAGTTTCCTTCTTTCAAAGAAGTTGGAATATTTATTGTCGGATTGATTCTATTAACTCCGCTTCTTCAAAATTTTCTTTCACTGCAAACTTATGCGCTGGAAAAACTGGCGGCAGTAAGTCCCTTTGTAAAAAATATAACGAATATGCTGGACAAACTCGATAAGCTTGTGGAAAGCACTTACGGAACACTGCTTACTTCTCACTCTGTGTTTGAATCATCATTCATCATTTTTGTAGTAGCTGTTATTCCTGCGCTATGCGAAGAGACATTATTCCGCGGATTTGTTCAGAAAAGTTTTGAACAAAAGCTAAGACCGTTTTGGAGTATTTTAATAACCGCAGTTTTTTTCGGGTTATACCATTTCAATCCGTACGGATTAGTAACGCTCATTGCCCTTGGCGCTTACTTTGGTTTTGCCGCTTACATGAGCAATTCCATTTTCGTTCCTATGGCATTACATTTCTTTAATAATCTTATTGCCGTTCTTGCATTTCTTTTTCTTGGGAACGACGAATTAATAAAAACAACCGTAACTACAAAGCAATATATTATACCTCAGATTATCAGTTTTGTAATGTTTGCCACTCTTTTCTTTGCTTATATAATTTTTATTAAGACTAACTATAACAAGATTGTCTCTAATAAAAAGGAGGTATTATGATCTGTCCTAAATGTGAGTACGAATATATTGAAGGAATTAAATATTGTGCCGATTGCGGAGCCGAGTTAATTCCGGATGAAGAATTTGAAAAAAATTTACTTCATCCAAAAGACTGGATTGTTGCATTCGCTTCAACCGATACTTATACTGCCGAAATGCTAAAAGCAAATCTTGAAGGCGCAGAAATAGACAGCATAATAATTTCCAGAAGAGACAGAAGCTATCCGGTACTGGGAGATCAGGCCGGAGTAAAATTACTTATAAAAAAGAAAGACGCAGAAGCCGCGTTACAAATTATAAACGATATCAACAGCGCCAAAATTGATGATGAGGAATAAATGACTAAAAAGATGAACAACTTATCAACGCGTGTAATTGCCGCATTAATTGGTGTACCGTTGATTGTTATTCTTAGTCTGATTGGAAAAATTCCTTTCTTATTATTCACACTCTGTATTGGACTTATCTCCTATTTTGAATATTCTAAAATGGTCCGCAATAAACACAGCTACACAAATAAATTTATCGGCTATTTCGCTGTTGCGCTAATTATCATTAACGAGTATAAAAATTTTTTTGATTACCGCATTTTCTTCCTTTGCCTCATCGTATTGTTATTGATATTGGAACTGTTTAGAGATAAAGAATCTGCCATTGCAAATCTAGGAACTACATTGCTCGGGATTTTTTACATCGGTTTCTTTTCTGCGGCAATTTTAGACTTACGTGAGTTCTACAGTGATTCTGCATTCACATACGCTCAAGGCGGATATTTAATAATCTCAATTCTTGCTTCCATTTGGATTTGTGATTCAGCGGCATATTTTATCGGCAGCGCATACGGACTACATAAATTAATGCCGCGTGTAAGTCCTAATAAAAGCTGGGAAGGCGCAGTTGCCGGTTTTGTTTTTGCAATTGCCGGTATGGTTGCCGCCCGTGAGATTGCACTTGATTTCTTGACATTGAGAGATGCCTTTGCAATTGGATTTATAGTTGGACTGTTCGGACAAATTGGCGACCTAATTGAAAGTCTGCTGAAGCGAGATTCTCACGTCAAAGATTCATCATCAATCATTCCTGGTCATGGTGGAATTTTAGACCGCTTCGATTCGCTACTTTTCACTGCTCCAATTGTTTATCTTTACCTTACTCTTTTTGTAAAATAAAAAATAGAACACGGATCTAACATTGGTTATGACGTTTTCAGTCAAAACCACATTAAATGATTTGTGTATCATTAGAAAGTTTCATGAGTGAAAATAAAATATCTGTTATAACTCTCGGTTGTTCAAAGAATACTGTAGACTCCGAACGCCTTATGAGTCAATTCAAACTCAATAAGTTCGATCTGATTGACGATCCTAACCAGGCAGATTCAATTGTAATCAACACATGCGGATTTATAGACGCAGCCAAAGAAGAATCCGTCAATACAATTCTTTCAGCAATCGAGATGAAAAAGCAGGGGAAAATTAAAAAAGTTGTAGTTGCCGGCTGTCTTTCCGAACGGTATATGAACGATCTCAGAAAAGAGATTCCAGAGGTAGACGCTTTCTTCGGTACCGAAGCGTACGAAGGAATAGTAAATGAGTTCGGCGGCAATCTGAAATACGAATTACTCGGCGAAAGAATAATTACAACACCAAAACATTTTGCATATCTGAAGATAAGCGAAGGGTGCGACAACCCGTGCTCGTTCTGCGCAATACCTTTAATGCGCGGACTTCATAAGACAAAACCGATGGAAGAGCTAATTGCCGAAGCAACTTCATTAGCCAATCAAGGCGTAAAAGAGCTTATCATTATTGGACAGGATACAACTGACTACGGTATTGATCTATATGGAAAAAGAAATCTTGCGGAATTGCTTCACAAACTTTCCGAGATTAATGGTATAGAATGGATTCGCCTTCTCTATGTATATCCTTCCCACTTCCCGGAAGATTTAATGGAAGAGATCGCAAACAATCCCAAAATTTGTAAATACATTGATATTCCTCTTCAACACATTTCCGATCCGGTATTAAAATCTATGCGGCGCGGAATAACACAGCGCAGAACTAAAGAACTTCTTACAACTCTTCAAGACAAAATTCCGGGTCTCACTTTGCGTACGACATTTATTGTCGGCTATCCCAATGAAACCGAAAAAGAGTTTGAGGAACTTTGCCGGTTTGTCCGTGATATAAAATTCGACCGTTTTGGAGTTTTCACATATTCTGTTGAAGAGAACACGCCGAGTTTTATTTTAGGAGATCCGGTATCGCCGGAGATAAAAGAAGAACGGAAGGCAACATTGATGGAAATTCAGAAAGAAATTTCGGAAGATAAAAACCGAACTTACATTGGCAAAAAATTAAAAGTTGTAATTGACTCGCTTGACGGCGAATATTACATTGCCCGTTCGGAACGGGATGCACCGGAAGTTGACGGCGAAGTTTTGATCAGCGCAAAAGAAAAAAAATATAATTTAGGTGAATTTTATCACGTTGATATTTACGAGTGCAATGAGTATGATCTATTCGGCAAGTAATTTGTTTTCTGAAAAAGGAGTATAAGAAGTGAAAAAAATAATTCTGTTATCGTTTCTTCTCGCATCGGCAGTATTAGCGCAGGTTGAATACTCATCCGGCAACAATACAATTCCTAACGCGGGCATTTTCTTTCTTGATTACGCCGGTTATAAAAGCACAACACCGGGCAAAACGCGCATTGATGTTTTCGTTCAAGTTCCATACTCAATGATTTCATTTGTTAAGAAAGATGACGGATTCCGCGGCGGATTTGACGTAACATTAACCTTTCTGGACGAAAAGAAAAGTAACATCATCTTTGAACGCAACTGGAAAGAAAAAGTCAGTGCCGAAGATTTTTCCAATACATTGTCTAAATCAAATTTTTTCTACAGCTACAAATATTATGATTTGGCTCCCGGTAAATATTTTTTAAAATGTGTAGTCGAAGATTCCGATTCACGCCGTATTTCATCTAGAGAATTGCCTCTCAATGTTCGTCAAATAACAGACTCACTCGGCTTGAGTGATGTAATGTTCATCTCGGAAATAGTAAAGGAGCCGTCCGGAGATAAAATTATTCCCAATGTTTCTTCAACCGTTACAGGTAAGAACACTTCTCTTTCTTTCTTCTTTGATCTTTATTCCGACAAACAACGGGATGTAGTTCTTGAATACACATTAAACGATTTTAAGAACAATACTTCTCTAAAGCAGGAAGATCCGCAAACTATCAAACCGGGCGATAACACAATCACTCACACAATAAAGAATACAAATTTTGGTGTTGGCGATTACTTGTTGACAGTTACTTTAAAAGATTTAGACCGGAAGGAAATTACCTCGGTAGGAAAAAAATTAAGAGCCAAAATTGCAGGCTTGCCCTCTTCAATTATTGATTTGGACAAGGCAATCAACCAGATGATGTACATAGCTTCTCAGGAAGAGTTAGATTATATAAAAGACGGAAAAACATATGAAGATAGAATGGAACGCTTCTTAGCTTTTTGGGATAAGAAAAAACCAAATCCTAAACAAGAAGACAACCCGATTCTTTATGAATATTACAGACGAGTTGATTATGCCAACAAACATTTCAAAGGACTTGGTGAAGGATGGCGCAGCGATATGGGAATGGTTTTTATTACGTTCGGTCCGCCTAGTTCCGTTGAAAGACATCCTTTAGATATGGATTCTAAACCGTACGAAATATGGCAATATTACGAACAGAATAGATCTTTTGTGTTTTTAGATCAAACCGGCTTTGGAGATTACCATTTAGTAAATCCGGATTATAGCCGCTGGCCGGGGTATAGATATTAATTTTTAATGAAGTATGTAGAGTGTATAATTTGTAAAAAAAATCTTCTTCTTTCTCATTATCCACTCTACTTTGCTCTAAAATATTTTTTCTAACGATTAATAAGCCAATCCAATGATTCTCACTATCACACTTAATCCTCTTTTGGAACGCAGATTATTTTTTGATACAGCCGAACTTGGCAGATCAAACAGAAGTTCAAAAGAAATTTTTTATGCGGGCGGAAAAGGAATTAACGTAAGTCGTCAATTAAATTTTCTCGGCGTTCAGAATTCAGCATTTACTTTTCTTGGCGGCAACAACGGGAAAGTTTTACGCCATTGCTTAACAAATGACAAGATTGATTTCTCAGTTGTATCGGCAAAATCCGAAACACGCATTGCGGACTTAATTATAGAAGAAAAGAATAACCTCATATCAACTTTTTTCGGAATGAATAGCCACATTACTTCCGATGAAGCTTCGGAATTCAAGAATAAGCTTGAAAAAATGATTCAGAATTGTTCTATAGTAGTATTTGCCGGAAGCTCTCCTTGCAAAGAGACCGATGATATTTTTCCGTTTGGAATTGAACTTGCAAACAAACACGATAAAATTTCGATATTAGATACATACGGTACTCATCTAAATGATTGTATAGAAGCAGCGCCGACGGTAATTCACAATAATGTTGAAGAAGTTGAAAAATCGTTAAACATTTCTTTGAGGAATGAAAACGAGAAATTAAATTTTCTTCATGAGCTCTATTCGAAAAATATAAAGCTGTCATTTTTGACAGACGGCGACAATCCGGTTTATGCCAGTAAATTTAATTTCCATTATAAGATTGTGCCGCCAAATGTTAAGGTATTAGATTCAACAGGAAGCGGAGACGCCTTTGTTGCCGGTATTGCTTACGGATTAGAAAACGCGCTTGTCTTTGATGAATTTGTGAAAATTGCCGCCGCGTTGGGAGCCGCTAATTCAACAATGCTCGAAACATGTGAAGTTACTTCAGAACAGATGGGGAAATATGCTGAGCATGTAGAAGTGATGACGGTTGGCAAAAAGATGAAGATCATCAATGACACGCCGAATTATAAATAATAATAGAGCGCAGATCAGTTACGTCCTAAGAACTCCTATGGAGATAATTAAGATTATTCTTGATCTAATCGGCGTTAATCATAACAATCAACATAACACGCGTTCCATTAAAAATGTAACTCTCATCTTTCTTTTACTAATCACAACAAATTCATTCGCACAAACCATTTCAGAAATCGAAATCAGCGGAGAAAATAAATTTTCGGAAAGCGATTATTTTAATTGGATAAAAATTTCCACGGGCACAAAATATTTTCCCGGATTGGAAGACTCGGTTAAATCCAGAATCATCTCCGCATTGGAAGAGAGAGGATATTTTTATTCTTCCTTTCAAAAAGTTGTCTTGGAGAAAATTGATTCCGTAAGATCTTCTCTCTTAATAAATCTGAATGAAGGCAAGCCGACTCTCATCAACAAAATTAAGTTTGGCAAAACAGTTAAAGACACAACTCAGATTGCCGGAATACTTTCTCAACTCGAAAATGAACCGCTTACAAATGCGAATATCGGCTTCGCCCTTTCGGAGGTTCTCGATTATTACGAGAACATCGGTTACCCGTTTTCTTCCATACGCATTGAATCGGTTGAACTTATCAATCCTTCCGTAGAATCTCCAAAAAATTCGGCAGACGAAGATCATTTTGCCAATCTTGTTCTATACATTGATGAAGGCGTTAAAAGTAAAATTGATAAGATAGAAATCCAGGGCAATGACAGAACGAAAGATTTTGTTATTACACGCGCACTTCAATTTAGGAAAGGCGAAGAGTATTCTCAAAAAAAGATTGATGAAATTCCGGAACGATTAAACCGGTTGCGTTTTTTTGAGCCGGTTGAACAGCCGGTTTTTTATTTTAACTCAAAACAGGAAGGTGTCTTAAAAATATCTGTAAAGGAAAAACAGACAAATTATTTTGACGGCATAATAGGTTACGTTCCCGCAGTAAATGATAAGGAGAGAGGTTATTTAACCGGATTTATAAATGTTAACCTGCGGAATCTATTCGGCACAGGCCGCGCGGCTTCATTCCGCTGGCAGCAGGAAAACCGTTCGTCTCAAGAACTTGAACTTCACTACCTTGAACCTTGGCTCTTCGATCTCCCTTTTAATATTTCGTGGTCATTATTTCAACGTAAACAGGATTCGACTTATGTTCAGCGCAACCTTGAAGGAAGTTTGGAATATTTAGCAACGGATGAAATTTCCGCTTCGATTATTATCGGCACACAATCAACTATTCCGTCCGAGCTGAATTCACAAAACTTTACTGTATTTAATTCTTCTTCTCTTTCTACAGGGGTTAATTTCAGAATTGACACACGCGATGATTTCTACGCCCCTACGAAAGGAATTTATTTGAACAATAGTTACAAATTCATTTCAAAAGAAATAAACGGTCCCGCAGTTTTTATAACTCCCGACACAAAAACAAATGTTACGCTTCAGCGTTTGGAATTTGATTTTACAATTTACAATCAGCTTTTTCAAAAGCAGATTGTTGCCATCGGTGTTCATGGGCGCGAATTGCGCGGGAACAATACAGACATGAGCGATCTATATTTTCTAGGCGGGACAAATACTTTGCGCGGATATAGAGAAAAACAATTTCAGGGGAATAGAATTTTCTGGTCGAATCTTGAATACCGTCTTCTTCTTTCAAGGCGGTCTTTTACTTTTTTGTTTATTGATACCGGATACTTTTTACGAAACGAGGATACGCAAAAGAACATTCCTGAGAGTTCTTCATTCAAGATTGGTTACGGATTTGGTTTAAATATCGAAACCAGTCTTGGGGTTCTTGGAGTCAGTTTCGCGCTTGCCAAAGGCGATTCATTCGGCAACGGTAAAATACATTTTGGAATAATAAATGAGTTTTGATGCGAGCACTAAAAATCTTTGACAATAAATTCCTTTCCACAAAAGTAAAATTCATTGCCGGGTGCGATGAAGCCGGGCGCGAAATGATCAATCTTATAACAACGGA
>JAKAMS010000110.1 GCA_021812745.1 Bacteroidota bacterium
GTCCGCCTCGAAGGAACTAACGCTATTGAAGCAAAAGAACTTTTAGAAAATTCGGGATTGAATTTTGAAGTCGCTACAACTTTGCATGATGCGGCTAAAAAAGTTACTTCCGTTCTTTCTATGAAAACTGTGATATAAATATTTGTAGTTGAGTATAAAATAAATTATAATAAACCCGATTTCTAAACAAATCGGGTTTATGGTTAAGTATAAAGATGATAGAGATAAAAATAACAATTGATTCAGCTTTAACACTTCTTCTCGAAAGAATGAACATTGAGTTAAAGATTCGTCAAAGAGATATGATCGTTCCCAAGGGATTAAGAATTGAGAACTTGCCATATAAACAACTTTTGCCAATAGTTGAATCCTCTATTTTTGATACTGTCTTTCTTTTGCCTGTTGAATTAGTTGCGCAAGAAACCAACCTAATTAATATTATTACTGGTACAGTAAGAGCGCTATCGCGCATTTTGCACCAGGAAGAGTTCAAATCATTTTCTTCTCAACAAGCTTTTAGATTGATACAGCCGATAGTAAATCATTTACAATCGCATATAGAGAATAAAAATTTTCAAAACAATTGAGTGTATCAATCTTAAAATTCCCCATCTGATTTATATGCATATAACGACTTAATTCAACGGATATAAAAACCATTGTGGGTTTATTGTGAATGGTGGAAATGAGAACGGTTCATACAACGTAAAAGATAAAAATTAATTAAATGGAAATTTTTTTTTGAAATACGGTCTTTAAAAATTGAACATGACTATTCAGCAAATACCCAAACGGTTTCCGCTAACTCTTTTTTTAATTTTCTTTGCTATATCCATCATCCTAATTTTTGCTGGTTTGTTTTTATATAATATTCAGAAAACAGAAATAAAATCCAGCATCTACTCAAACTTAGAATCCATATCAAATTTTAAAAAAGATCAGATCATTTCCTGGAGAAATTACCGGTTGAATGATGCATATGAAATTCAAGGTAACCAATCTTTTATTCATGATGTTAAAACATGGCTTAGTCATAAAAACGATTTTGTTACTAAAGATAGAATTGTAAAGTGGATTGAAACATTAAGTCGTGATAGTAATTATTATAGCATCTTCTTGCTGGATAATAAAACGAATATACAATTATCGTGGAATGATAAAGAGAAGCTCGGTCGAAATGCATTGAAGTCTTTCAAAGATGCTGTAGAAAGCAAAAAGATAATTATTTCCGATCTTCACCGGGCAGAAACCTATTCTCAAATTCATATTGATGTGATGATTCCTCTTGTATATAGAATTGGTGGAAAAGAAGAAGTGACTGGTCTTATGATGATTCGTATAGATCCTTCTAAATTTCTCTATCCATTAATTCAGTCTTTGCCCTCGCCGAGTAGAACAACCGAAACAGAACTTATCCGAAGAGAAGGAAATTACGCTCTGTTTCTAAATGAATTAAGATATAAAAAAAATACTGCTCTTAAATATAAGCTAGACCTAAAAGATACTTTGCTTCCTGCAACCAAAGCCGCCCTGGGTCATAAAGGAATTTTCGAAGGGAAAGATTACAGAGGTGTTAATGTACTTTCAAATATTACACAGATACCGGAAGCAAATTGGTCTATGATTACCAAAGTTGATGTTGATGAAATCTATACTCCTTTATTTGAAAGATCCCGTATAATTGCGCTATTCATTCTGGTTCTTATTTTCTTAACTGCAATCAGTGTCTATCTTTTCTGGAAGAATCAACAGGCTAAATATTATAAAACGAAGTATAAGTTAGAACTCGAAAAGAAAGTTCTGGAAAAACGTTACTCCTATCTGATGAAAAACGCCAACGATATTATTCTCCTTATAAATGAAGGCGGAAAAATTATAGACGCAAATGATAGAGCTCTCTCTGTATATGGCTATAGTAGAGAAGAATTATTGGAGCGCAATGTTTTTGATATTCGTTCCGAAGAGAGTGGAGAATTAGTTACAAAACAAATGGAAGAAGTGAGAATTAGGGGAGGGCTAATATTTGAAACGGTTCACCGCAAAAAAGACAGATCATTATTCCCGGTTGAAGTCAGCTCGTGTCTTATAGAAATAGAAAATTCAATTTTCTATCAGAGTATTATACGAGATATTACCGAACGGAAAGACTCGGAACAGAAATTAGAACGGCTTAACAGAATGTATTCTCTGCTAAGTCAGATTAATCAAGAAATTGTTAGAGTTAATGAGCAAGAAAAATTGTTCAACCTAATATGTTTTATTGCAATAGAACATGGCAAATTTGAACTGGCGTGGTTTGGGTTGTTGAATAATGAAAAGAAAGAAATAAGTATTGTAGCACTATCGGCAAACAGAAAAGAACCTTTCTCAAACCGGGTTATTTCTTTTAAGGACGACGATTCAAACCCAGACATTTACAGCAATTCAATTAACTCGGGAACTATAACTGTTTATAACGATATTTCCGCAGAAAATAATTTTACGGATCAGTTTGTAGCCGAAGACAAATCTAATTTACAATCTTTGATTGTTGTCCCAATTCATTTTGAAGAAAAAATCATCGGCTTCTTTGCTGTTTATTCCTCTACAAAAAACTATTTCGATTCAGAGCAGATTGGATTGTTCGAAGAAGTCGGAATGGATATTTCATTTGCTTTAGAAAACATGAAGTCAGAAAGAACTCTTAGAGAAAGTGAGTACTGGCTCAAAAAATCTCAAGCAGTTGCCCGGTTGGGTTCTTATGCACTTGATTTCAAAACCCGGCTCTGGACGAGCTCCGAGATACTTGATAATATATTTGGCATTGATGAAAATTATGAAAAAAGTATTGATGGCTGGAATAAGCTTGTACACCCGGACCAGAGGGAGGAGATGCTTGAATATTTTGATGCCATAATTAAGAACAAACAAAATTTTAATAAAGATTATAGGATTAACAGTCTGGAAGAGAAATGGGTTTTGGGGCTTGGTGAATTTGAATATGACGAGAATGGTGAACCATTAACTATGTTTGGAACCATTCAAGACATTACAGAAAAAAAGAAAGCAACCATTGAACTAACTAAAGCCAAAGAAAAAGCTGAGAACTCAGAAAAAATTAAATCAGAATTTCTTGCTCAAATGTCGCACGAAATTAGAACCCCAATTAATATAATTCTCAACTTCATCAATTTCCTCAAGGAAGAATTCGAGACAAAATTAAGTCACGAGGTTTATGCGTCTTTTTATAATATCGAATCTGCTTCCAAAAGAATAATAAGAACAATAGACCTAATTCTTAACATGTCGGAAATTCAAACAAAAACTGTTAAAATCTCTCCAAGGATATTCGATATTGATAAATCTATCTTAACCGTTCTTTACAAAGAATATCAATGTTATGCTGAGAGCAAAAAATTATCTTTTGATTATAGCGTTGAAACAAGTAATACACAGATTGTTGCTGATGATTATTGTGTAACACAGATTTTCGCAAATCTAATTGATAATGCTTTCAAGTATACTAATCATGGTAAAATCGAAATAAAAGTTAAACGAAATCCAAATGATAAATTAATTGTTGAAGTAAAAGATACGGGAATTGGGATAGCTAAAGAATTTATTCCAGAACTTTTTTCGGCATTCTTGCAAGAAGATCAAGGATACTCGCGCAAGTATGAAGGCAACGGTTTAGGACTGGCACTTGTGAAAAATTATTGCGAAATGAACAACGCTTCTATAGAAGTTGAAAGCACCAAAGGAGTTGGTTCAACCTTTAGAATTATTTTCAGTTGATTTTCTTACCGATCAAGACTATCTGTCAAAGTAAAATTCTCACCATTTTTCAATTTCATTAAGTAATCAAAATCTTTTTAGTCAAAAAGAGAGAAAATTGTTAATTTTAATAAGACAATTTCATTCTTTGCTCTTTGTTTAAATGTAGAATGATCATTTCTTGACTTCAAATTAAAGCTTAATAAAAAATGCTTCACGATAAAAATGATAACCAAAATATAGTCGGTACTACAAAACTCTTTGCAAGTCTTTTTGGAAATACTTCCGGAGCGGTTCTTACTATTAGTCCCGCCAGCATAATACTTCTTGGCGACCACACACATTACAACGATGGTGTTCTTATCTCTGCAAGTATAGATAGATACTGGACCTTTTTGGTTCGAAAAAGAAAGGATTATGAAATTAATATTGCTTCAACTGAATCCAACAAGATAACCAACATTTGTTTAGATAAGCTTGATGAAGAATCTGATAATACATATAAACTGATTAGGGGATTACTGAAAATTTTGAAAGAAGAGAATCTTATTAGATTTGGGTTTGATTGCGTAGTGTCTTCATCCGTTCCGGACTGTATTGGGCTCGGGTCTTCTGCGGCTCACCAAGTCGGATTCTTGAACAGTATAAGGAAATTATTCGCTTTAAAAATTGACGATGAAAAGTTGCTTAGCATAGTCCGCAAGAACGAACTAAATATAATTGGTAAAATTTCTAATATAGCTCATCACTACACAGTGCAATTTGCCAAAAAGGATAAACTTTTTTTTATTGATTTAAGGACCAAAGAGTATAAAACAATTAGCTGGACTAATGGAGAACATTCCTTGGTAATTTGTGATTCAGGAAAAGAAATAATTGAGCCGCAAAATGTTTGCAATGAAAGAATAGAGGAATGTGAAGTGGGCGTTAAAGCATTACGTTTGTATTTATGGGGGATTAAAAACCTCCGAGATATACAAGTGGATTTTTTGTACAAACATTATCATATGCTGCCTAAAAGAATTTTTAATCGCGTTCTTTATAATGTAAAAGAGAGGACACGAGCTCAAGAAGCAATTAAGCACCTTAGAAAAAAATCCATAACAAATTTTGGCAATACTATTATTGAGTCCCATAATAATTTAGCCGAGGATTACGATCTCAGCAATGAACATAGTGATTTTTTGTTTAAGGAATCTCAACAAATGGAAGGAGTTTATTGCTCTAAGATAATTTGCTGCTCGCCTGTACGAAGCACTTTCCATTTTATAGACGATGACAAACTGGACCAATATGAAGTTTCGATAAAAAAATCTTTCAAGAATCATTTTCAAAATGAGCTTAAGATTTATTCAGTAAAACTAAGCGGCGGCGTGCAACAGATTTCCTTAAAAGAATTGGAATTCAGCATACAATAAATTCTTTTGAAATCAATTTTAAAATCACATCCGAAATATCCAAACTAATTTCAACTTGATTTTCACTTTTGTTAGCTATACATTTTCTTCCGAATTAACAGGGAGTATTAATGAGTTTTTCTGAGGATTATCTCAATGACAATTATGAATCAGAATTTGATGAAGAAGAAGTAAAATTAAAAATAAACACTTGCAGAGAACATATAGATAACGGTTATACCTTTGTACATCTAGATTTTATCGAAGAGGTAATTCAACTATGTCTTGAATATGACTACGTTGAAGATGGTTTATATTTAGCAGATGCATTACTAAACGCCGTTCCGTACAATTCAGAAGCTTGGCAATACAAAGGAATACTTCTCAATAATACGTTCAGTTTTGAGCAGGCCAACAGTTGTTTTGAAAAAGCCCTCGCGTTGAATCCAAACGACGTTGAAACCTTCATCAATAAATCAATTGCGGAAGATAATTTGGGAATGTTCGAAGACGCTGTTAAATCGTTGATTAGAGCATTGGAAATTGAACCAAACAACGAGGAAACTCTTTTCAATCTTGGAATTCTATATGAGAAGAAAGAAAAGTACGCGGAAGCCATCGGCTATTTTGATAAATCAATAGAAGCCGATCCGGAATACATTGAGGCATGGTATGAATTGGGCTATTGTTACGAGAACATAAACCAATTAGACAAAGCTCTTTCTGCTTACGATAAATATTTAGAATTGGATCCCAACAGTTTTACCGGCTGGTATAATAAAGGAATTGTTCTGGTTCGACTTGAACAATTTGAAAAAGCGATTAACTGTTTTGAACTTTCGATCGCGTTGAAGGATGATTTTTCAAGTTCATGGTTTAACTGCGGATATTCTTACGCGCGCGTTGGAAGAGTTAATGATGCGCTGAAATCTTACAAGAGAGCCAACGAACTTGACCCGTTTGATGAAACAATTCTTTTTAACATGGGACAAACTTATGAAGAACTTGGTTCGTTTCATCAAGCAATCAGATATTATTCAGAATCAATTAAACTTGATGGCGAATACTATGAAGCATTTCTTGCGCGCGGTTATTGTTATGATTCTGTGGGAAAATATCAACTGGCACTAAAGGATTTTAACAAAGCAATTTCCTTAACAAGCAGTCCGGAAGACGCATGGTTTGCTATTGCCGATTTGGAATATTCGCTGGGAAATGTGCAAGAATCTATAAGCAACTATTTGAAAGCCGTAGAGCATAACAAAAATAATTTTGACGCATGGTCTAAACTTGCCGAGACTTACATTGAGATTGGACTGTGGCTGGAAAGCTTAAAGGCATTTGATGAATGTATTAGAATAGAACCGAAGAAAGCAACTTCGTTTTACGGTAAAGCAAAAATAAATTTTTTGCTTGGGCATACACAAGAAGCGATCGAGTGTTTAAAAGCCGCATTCGAACTTGACCCGAATATGAGAAATGAATTCACAAAAGATTATCCGGAAGTTAAAACATCAAAACTGTTTACAAAATTACTGGACGAAAACAAATCATAACCTATGATACAATCTCAAAACAAGTTTAATCATAACACAAAAATTGTCGGTGTAATTGGTCACCCAATAAAGCATTCGTATTCACCTCTTATGCATAACATTGCTTTCGAAATCTCCGGATTGAACTTTATATACCTTCCGTTTGATGTTCCTTCAAATTCTTTGAAAGATGCAATGAAGGGAATGACCGCTCTGGGAATAAAAGGTTTTAATGTTACACTTCCGCTAAAAGAAAAAATTCTACCTCTGCTTAAAGATGTTTCCGAAGAGGCAAATATTATCGGGGCAGTAAATACAGTTGTTAACGATGACGGCATTCTACGCGGTTACAATACAGATGTTGCAGGAGTTATAGAGTCATTGAATCCTTTCAAAGACGAAATAGCCGGCGCAAAAATTTCTGTAATTGGCACCGGCGGCGCGGCGCGCAGTGTAATTTATGCTTTAATACGAACATTCAAGGTGGGACAAATTAATATTATTAACCGTACAGAACAGACGGCAGAATCTCTGAAAGAATATTTTTCCGTTAAAATGATTCATAGTGATTTTAAGGCGCACGCACTCGTTCCGCCGGATTTAGTAGAAACGTTCCGCAATTCAAAACTTATCATAAATACTACGCCGATGGGAATGTTCCCGGAGGTTGATGATTCTGCCACAACAATCAAAGATTCGTTTATGAAAGGGCAGATTGTTTTTGATGTCGTTTACAATCCTGTAAAAACAAAATTACTTAGACTTGCGGAATCACAAGGCGCAACAATTATTACGGGACTGAAAATGTTTGTAGAGCAAGGTGCTAAAGCGTTTGAATTATGGACCGGAGAACAGATGGAAAAAGAAAAAGTTTACAGAGCAATTGAATCTTACCTAATTAGCTAGCAAAAATAAAAATTCTTACTGTTAATCAAATAAGCATAATGATGATTAAGATAGTTTAGAAAGCGCATCCTTAATTCTCTCTACGCCTTCTTTCAAATTTTCCATCGAAGTTGAATAAGATAATCTCAGATAACCTTCAGATCCAAAAGCACTGCCGGGAACTGTAGCAACTTTTGCTTCGTGTAGTAAGTACATTGCAAGATCGAACGAATTTTCAATCTTAAATAACGGCGTTGACTTATGAAAGTATTTAGATATGTTTGGAAAAAGATAGAAAGCACCTTC
>JAKAMS010000111.1 GCA_021812745.1 Bacteroidota bacterium
TCAACTTTCTGACCAAGTTCCGCACTTAAATACTCTACTAGCGGGTTAAACATCTTCGTCATTTCCGAGGGAGCTAAACGTGGTAAAACTCCAACTTTTACTTGTGCATTTGCTGACATTGTAAATACAAATAATATTAAAACTACTATAAAAGATTTTTTTGCGTTGCTTTTCATTTTAGTCTCCAATTTATTTTTGCATTAATTAAAATCTGGTTTGTAATTCAAAGATTAGTTTGTTTGGATTAGCACTTCCATTTTTGTAATCGAATAATTCGTAGTTGATTCTGAAACGTGCGAAAGTAATTTTAGCAAATTCAAACGTTAAACCGAAGGTCGTCATGTCAACTTCGTTGTTATCCGCTGAAGTATTGGGGTTGAATTTTTCATAACGGAAACCGGTTATGATTTCTCTTAAGAAATTACCTTCCAATGGAATATTATAAGTGGCAAATCCGAAGAAAGAATTTCCAGAGATATTGCTAGCCAATGTTTTTGTGTTTTTGTTTCCGAACTCAGCATCAACAAACAACGCGCCAAATTTGTAATCGAAACCGAAATTAAAATAGTTTAGATTGGCACCTTGGGCTTTCCCTCCGTAATAATTACCAGAGAAATTCAAATTCTTAGCTGGGGTGATAACCGCTCTAAAAACATAATCCATTGTTTTATCGTTTTCTATTTTATTTAATCCGGTACCATTAAAAGAGCCGGCAGAAAGTTCGGCGCTTACATCACCCTTTAATTTGTATGATACCATAACGCCAATATCTCTGATGTTAGGAGAAACATTGGTGAGCAATGGTCTGTTGGAGAAATCAGCATTTTGATCACTTCTAAGATTATCTGTGCTGAAAGGTACTTTAAATTGTCCTGCGGTTATATCAAGGTTTTTAATCGGGGAAAGTACGGCAGCCGCATCGAGTAATATATCTGAAAAATTTGCAGTTGCGCTTGAGACAACCTTTGTGCCGTTAATGGTTGTAGTTGTAGTGGTTAACTTTCCAAGACGTGTAAAATCCACAAGGAATTTATAACTAGCATATTCGTTAACCGCCCCATTAATTCCAAATCTAATTTGTTTGATAAGATATTGCCCTTGGTTCGTGGAAAAATCGGTTTGCTGCCAAACGCGTACGTAACCGGAAAATTTTGGTGAGTAATCCGGTTTTTCTTGAGCAATCATAGAACCTGCGGAGATTAATATTAATATTAGAGCTTTTTTCATATTACCTCTGATTGATTTGTTATTATTAATTAAGATTAAACAATTTTTTGTCCGATTAAATTGCTATATGATAATCGGTTCGCTAATAGAAATGTTTAAATATAATGTTGCAAGCGGGCAATTTGTGGAGCGAATGTAAGATAAACAATGAAATATGAAAAATTTGCTTGAAAAGCACTATACTCTATAAAACAAAAGAATTCTAACTATAAAAGAGACAATTATAATAATCAGAAAATCATTTCATGACTAGACAGTGAATGCCCTCTGATTGAGGAATGAATTCCAAATATGATATTAACACTTACACTAGATGGAAGCGGCAACCAGCCAATGCAACCATCATCCTAGCTCCATTTTACCCACGAATGCTCCCAATCATAATCAGAAATCCAGAACTATCTAAAATAATCTCATTGTACCATTTTCCGTAATGATATGTAGTCCAAACGTATTTGGTTTTATATTAGTATAGTTAAGTTTTACGAATGAACTAAACGATTTAGGTTATAGATTTAATATCAGTGGTGCGAATACCAAATTAGTGTTTATAGAATCCAACATTAGAAATGCATTTACTGCAGAAAGTGTTCCCTTTTATATCTACTTCTTCAATCCCATTAGATGCATGCATTACGCAATCCCAGTCCGCGCAATGGCGTAAACCGTAATTATGACCAAGTTCATGAAGAATTTCTTTAATTGTGCGTTCCAATAAAAGATTTTCGTTTGATATGCCAGAATAAAATTCTTCGTGCAGACGGCAGACAGAAAGTATGGAATGTTTTCCATTAAGCTGCGCTTCTCCAAAAACAAAAGTTAATGCTGGGACAAAAATATCAACATCGGTCAGCATAATTATTTTACCGATAAATTCATCTGTAAGCTTTATTGCTTCGGCAATTATCTGTGTAGAAAAATATTGTTTGCGCTCCACCGAAAAGAAATCATCTAGATTTACATTTAGGTTAATGAGATTAATTTTACAAAAAAATCTTTTCGATAATTCTGTAACAAGGTTTTGCAGAAGTAAGTTGTTGTGGAATTTAATGGGTGCTAAAAAGATATCCATCAAAATTCTTCTTTGCGGAGTTCGTACTTATTTATTTTATTGTAAAGTGTAACCCTATCAATCTCAAGTAATTGAGCGGTTTTGGAAATATTCCAATTGTTCTCATGTAGAATTTTCTGAATATATTTTTTCTCTATTGAAGAAAGACTTTTCTCGTTACCATCCAATTCAAAGTTTGTTCTATAAACATGAAACGGAAGATCATCAACAATAATAGAATTAGATTTACCAACCACCATCGCTCTTTCTATAGCATTTTCCAATTCACGTACATTTCCGGGCCAATCATAATTCATTAGAAAATCCATGGCTTCATTAGAAACGCTTTTTATCTTTTTATTCATAACAGTTGAAAATTTATTAATAAAGAAACTTACAAGCAGAGGAATATCATCTCTTCTTTCACGCAGCGGTGGAATAACAACTGTGAAAACGTTCAATCTGTAATATAAATCTTCTCTAAACTTGCCTCCTTTAACGAGTTCTTCCAGAGGTTCATTTGTTGCAGTAATTACCCGAAAATCACTTTTTATTAATTCATTTCCGCCGACCCGGTTAAATTGTTTTGTTTCGATTACTCTTAACATCTCAATCTGCATCCTTAAGGAAATCGAGCCAATCTCATCAAGAAAAATTGTTCCTCCGCTAGCCATTTCAAATTTTCCTTTTCTTTTGAATTGAGCTCCTGTGAATGAACCCTTTTCGTGTCCGAATAATTCGCTTTCAAGAAGTGATTCGGCTAAAGCGCCACAGTTCACAGTAATAATCGGAGAATATTTTCTGCTGCTATTAATATGGATGGCTTTTGCAACCAATTCTTTTCCCGTACCACTCTCACCTCTTATCATAACAGTAGTATCTGTACGGGCAACAGAATGCACAAGCTCATAAATTTTCTTCATTTGATAACTTTCGCCGATCAAATTATCAGGTTTGATTATTTCATCTATATTTTCTTTCAACTTAGTGTTTTCAATCTTTAGCGCCCGCTGTTCAAGGGCTTTCTTGACGAGATGCGCAAGTTCGTCTGGATCAACTGGTTTTGTTACATAATCATAAGCGCCTGTTTTCAAAGCCGTAATCGCGGTTGGTACAGAAGCAAAAGCTGTGATGAGAATAATAAGAGCATCTTTATCAATTGCTTTAATTTTGGATAACAAATCCAGGCCACTCATGCCCGGCATTTTCATGTCGACAAGAAGGAGATCAAATTTCTCCTTTGCATATTTTTTTAAAGCAATTTCACCATCCTCCGCGGTATCAACTATATAATTTTCCTCTTCAAACCAGTGATAAAGAGATTCCCTTACAATTTTTTCATCATCAACTATTAAAATTCTTTCTTTATTATCCATAAATCTTCCTATTAAGCAAGTTGTTCGTTTTGTGGCAATACTATTTTAAACGTTGTTCCTTGATTTGAAGTTTTTTCTACTTCTATTTTTCCTTTATGATTAGTAACAATTCCGTAGACAACCGCCAGCCCAAGTCCGGTACCTGTAGAAGCTTCTTTTGTTGAATAAAACGGTTCGAAGATGTGAGGCAAATCTTTTGCGGCTATTCCTATACCTTCGTCTATTATCCTAAGAACAATATTATTTTTTTCAAGTGTTAGGTGAAGTGTGATTTTCCCACCATTAGGCATTGCTTCAATCGAATTAATCAGAAGCGACATCAAAGCCTGTTGAATTTTATAAGCGTTGCAGTAAATTTCAATTGGCAGTTCAGGGAATTCTTTGATTATAGTTATGCGGTGTATTTCAAGATGATGATTGATAACAGCCACGCTGTTATCAATTATTTTTACAAAGTTTTCTTTGGCATATTCATCCAATTCAGAGTGCGAAAAAATCAGTAAGTCTTTTACAATTTGTCCGCAGCGGGCAGATTCGTGCGAAATCAATTCTAAATATTCAATAATTTTGAAATACTCAGAGTCTTTCTGTGAAGCTTGTAATTTTTTTGTTATCAATTTGCTGTAAGTTAAAATCCCTGCAAGCGGATTATTTAACTCGTGTGCAACAGTAGCTGATAATTTGCCGAGTGAAGCCAACTTTTCAATTTGATTAACCTGGTTGTAAATATTTTTTAACTCTTCTGTCTTTTCATTTACTTTGTCATTCAAAGTTTCCGACCAATTTTTTATTTCCTTATAAGCTTCATCAAGTTTTGTTGACATCTCATTGAACCGCAGAGCCATTTGTCCTAGTTCGTTTTTAGAATTAATTCCAATTTTATAATCCAAATTTCCGTTTCCTAACTCTTCAATACCTTTCCTTATCTTTTTTATTGGTTTGTTAACTAAAATCGTTATAAACAAACCGGAAAAAAATGAAATAACAACTACAATAAAAACCGAACCTAAGATTACCTTCCTAGTACTGTTTTGGATTATTGAATCAAGCTGTTCTAGCGAAACAACAACGTCGAGAACTCCTAGAATATTAACTTTCGGCGAGTGAGCATGACAGTCCGCGTTTGTACAATCAGGATCATTTTGGATTGGATTAATGAGCCCAAGAACTCGTTTATTTTCTGAATTTTTATAAATTCTAATTTTATCTTGGTTTGTTAAACTTTTTAGTGGAACTGAACTGTTGTGGCAGGCGATGCAAGCTTCGTCCTTCATATTAACTTTTTTTAGGATCTCATCGGGGTTTGTAGAAAAAATTATTAAACCCTGTTTGTTATAAATGCGGATTTCTTTAACACCAACTTCAGTACGCAATGTTTTAATAATTTCATGAACATCTTCACGTCTGTTCAAAAGCATACTATATCGGGTTGATTTTTTTATCAGGTCACTTATACTATACGCGCTTTGGAATCTTGTATCAGTTAAATAACTATCAAGATTTTTAATTATAAAGTAGGTATATACCGAAAGAATACTAATCAGGATAAATGAGATAGAAATTATAAGTCGAACACTTAACTTATTTAGGACTTTTGTTTTCATAACTTCTAATTCCTGTTTTAAAATTAGATAATACTTTAGATACTTTCACTCTAATTATTTTTATAATGGATTACACGGGTAATTTCATGGTCAAGATCTCATCATGAGCATCACGAAAGTGGACGGCAGGTCGGCGTTCAAACAATTTCTTTTTAAAGGTTGAAAGAATTTAATATAGCTAGATATTTTTTATTACCGAGAAGTTGATGAAGAGATTTGATTTGGGTTCCGCCGTCATGCATTGTATCTCCGACTTTAGGCACCTTCGATTTAATCTCCTCGATAATATCAATAGCTCTATTATGCGTGCTACCCCATTCCTCTATAGATAAGTTGCCGTTTTTAATATTCTGATTATCGCAACCTACTATTGCAAACCACTGAGACTTCCAGGGAATGTCATTTCTATCACCTACTTTATCGTAAATTAAAAAATTCTTAGGCGCAGATAGATTAAATTCACCCCATGGGCCAAAAATCTGGATCAGTTGCTGACCGGCAAAAATATTTTCACCGCACCCAAACAATATAAGTGAACTTAGTGAATCAAGGAAACAAACTAGAACAGGATTAATGCCGAGATAAAATGTATTAGAGCATATTTCCTTAGCGACGAAATTATTTTTTAAATAAATAATTTTATCATCGTATTCGATGCTTTGCAATTTGTCGTAAATAATATTTACAACATTTGATATACCCGCAGACTGTGATTCATTTTCATTCAATAAATTGCGCATAACTTTATCAAACAGGCATTTTTCGCAGTCAAATTGATTATCGCATAATTTATACTCGATAACATTGGAAGCCATCCAGATGCACTTCAGCTTCTCATAATTATTTTTCCTGTATTCATTTTCACTGTTCATGTCTTTCACTTATAATTATTTATTTTGATTTATTATCACATTCCCTTTAACCGGTTTTTTGAATTCTTCACTCTCAAAAACTGGAAAATTTTTAGCAACTAACCTGAAGGCAAATATTGCAAGCACAACGAGCATCATTGTAATATTAATTTCATCAAATGAAGGGAAATAATTTATTCCAGAAGTGGCAGCTAGTCCGGTGATGCTTACGTTAAATCTGTTCAAGATCAATCCAGCTATTACACAGACAGAAATTATATATAACCATTTTTTATCTTCTCTGAATTTTCTGTAGCTAAGAAAATAGATGGGGACGATGGTTCCAAGCACTATTTCCAGATAGAAAAGATATGTTTCAGTCGAAAGTATAGTTAAATAGATTAGCTTGCCGTTATTAACAAAGTCATAGATTTTCAATAACAAGCCTGCAATCAAAGTTATTAAAACTCCAAAACCTGCTCCGGACAAAATATTCATTTTTAAATCAGTATTATGAATACCATCCGCATTAGTAAAAGCTCTTGCAATAAGATAAGACTCAAAGATTATCATTGACAAGCCGGACGCAATACATGAAATATAAAAATGCACAGGGAGTAAAGATGAATACCACAGCGGATGTAATTTTCCGGGTACAATCAAATATAATGAACCAAAAGATGACTGATGAAGAGTTGAAAATAAAACACCGGCTATTACGACAGGGATAGAGATTATTTTCAATATTCTAATAGGTGCATATAAATTATATTTTTCAAGAGCAACCGGGGCAAATTCTAAAATAAGTACAGTGGTATAACAAATTAAACACCAAGTAATTTCAAACATTACAGAATGAACATTCCACATTACAAGAGGATGCCAAAAATTCTCAGGTCTTCCCAAATCAACCACAAGCAGGCAAACAACAACTGAATATCCAAGAAATGCTGTTAAGACTGCCGGTTTAACCAACGCCTCATATTTATGAATGTGAAAAATGTGAACTGTAGCTGCAATTGTAAATCCCGCAGCGGCGAGTCCTACACCGAGAAAATCAAATCCTATCCACAAGCCCCATGGTGCGGCATCTTGCAAATTTGTTGTTGCGCCCAGACCGCGGGAGAATCTATAATAGGTTGAAAATAAACCCATAGTTACGATAATAACTGAAACCACTTTCCAAAATGTTGGTTTTAAAATTTCATTTACTTTCATATGCTTTACTTTCCATTAATATTTTTTTCTTCTTTAACTATTTGATTTTTTCTTTTTGTAAGCCAATACATTCCACTTAAGAAAGCACCCCCGACCATGACTACGGAAGGAATTTTTTCCATTGCTCTCATTGTTAATTCTGGCATTGGTTCTTTTGGTAACTTCGTAACATAACCCAGCTGCTCGAATGGCACCGGCGAGATAACCAAAACATGACCGCCGCCGGCTTCTTCAAGACCGTATATATGCTGGTAATACTTTTCTGGATTGTCTCTCAATCTTTTATTAGCAACTTCAATCAGTTGCCCCATATTACCATACAAAGTCGCCTCAATAGGACAAGCTTCGACACAAGCAGGTAACTGACCGGAATTAACGTGATCATTGCAAAGATTACATTTGCGTACACGGGGATTGGTTGATCCCCATTCATAGCGCGGTACATTATGAGGACAAGCCTGCAGACAATATCTGCAACCAATACACTTATTAGCATCATAAACAAC
>JAKAMS010000112.1:0-5677 GCA_021812745.1 Bacteroidota bacterium
GTCGGATGCGGAAATATTCTGCACGATCTTATCAAATCGGGAATAATTCCAACGGCTATGCTGACAAAAATATTCCGGCAGGCGGAAGAGAGCCAGATAGTTGTAAATGCTCATAAAATTAATAAAGGAGAATTCCCAATCCTTCTCAATGGTGAATCATCCGATTTCTTTTTTATTCAGGAAGCGGATAATTCAAAGATTGCTGATGTTATAACGGAACTGTGTCAGCAAAGATTGCCTGAGAAATACGGTTTCGATCCGGTGAAAGAGATTCAGGTTCTTACGCCGATGTATAAAGGAGATACTGGAGCTAACAATCTAAACAGCAAACTGCAGAATGTTTTGAACCGCAATAAAATATTATTAACGCGCGGTGAGAAAAATTTTAAGATCGGCGATAAAGTCATGCAGTTAAGGAATAATTATGATAAGGATGTTTATAACGGCGATATCGGATTGATAGAAAAGATTGCTATGGAAGATCAGAAACTAGAAATTAACTTCGGCGGAAGGATTGTCTCTTATGATTTTCTTGAACTCGATGATATTACTCTTGCTTACGCAATTACGGTTCACAAATCGCAAGGTTCTGAATATCCGTGTGTAATTATGCCGGTTACAACGGCTCACTATATAATGCTTCAAAGAAATCTTTTATACACAGCCGTAACCCGCGCGTCTAAGATGATGATTCTTATAGGTTCTAAACAAGCTCTTTCTATGGCAGTCGGAAATAAAAAATCGAAGAAAAGAAATACTTCGCTCTTCAAAACAAACTGAACGTTTCAGTAAATCTTTTTATAAACTCCCGTTTATAAATGAAAAATTTTAATTGTAGAGACGTTCCATGGAACGTCTCAAAAAGAAAATGAATGAGATGAATAATGGTGCGCCTCAAAAATCAAATCTTTCTTCTTTTCTCCCCGTAAAGGCACTGGCAGGGTCCAGTTCAAGGCTGCAAATATTATTTCACTTGTTCTTTTCTTTGAAGAAAAGAACCCAAAGAACTTGCACTTAAAAAGAATTGCTAAATCCTCACTTCGTTCCGGGAAGAAAAATAACTCACCCGCTTTTGATAAAATTATATTGAATGCGGGATCAAACAGATTTTTCTTCTTATCCGTCACTATGTTCGGATTTTATACGCAATTCTTTTAATGTGCATTTACAAATTATGATTGCTAAAAAATATTCCGTCATTGCGAGATCCGCCCTGCCGGTAGGCAGGCGAAGGCGGAATGAAGCAATCTAAATTTGTTTCTGCCGAAATAACAATAAGTTTTTCTTAAAGAGAAACTCCTTGCATCATTATGCTTATTCATATTTTTAACGCAAAATTTTTAATGCCATTCAAAAAAACTCAATTCTTTTAATGTGGGGAAGTCTACAAAAATAAATGTAGAGGCAACTCGCGAGCCGCCTCAATAAAATGAATAAAGTAATTTCCTCTACAAAATTAACGTTGAGACGTTACATGGAAAGTCTCAAAAAGAAAATGAATGAGATGAATAAATTGTAGAGACGCACCGTTGTGCGCCTCAAACAAAAATATTCTTCTTCGCTTCATCTGCCTGCCATGTCTGCGCAATGCAGATATCCAATAATATCAAATTATCTTCAGTTTTCTTTTTACTCCTCTTCTAAAACAATGAAAATGAAATACTAATTGAGAAGCATGGGAATAAAAAGGGGAGAAGGGAAATGATTTGCTCTTCTTAATAAATTAATATCTCTAAGATTACTTATTATGATAATAATTTAGATTTGTGTTAAATTGGATTCAGAAAAATGGGTGCTGTCAATGTCTGATCCTAAACTTTTACACTTACCACAATGAAAAACATCTTCGAAAACTATATTCACTCCATCTCAAAAAAATTTTCCTATGAAGAAACAAGCGAGATGGGATACCGTAAAGATTTTGAAATTTTATTAGAAGGTATATTCGAAACAATTAATGTAAAAAGATTTGATCACGATCCTAAATCTAAAGAAGGCAGTAAACCGGATTTTGTTGTTCATAAACATAGCATTCCAATTTTATACATCGAAACTAAAAACATAGGAACAGATTTAGATAAAATTGAAAAGTCCGAACAAATGGCAAGATACTATGGATATGCTAATTTAGTTTTAACAGATTATGTGGAGTTTCGTTTTTACCGTAATGGTATTAAATATGAAGAACCAATTAAAATTGCCGATTGTAATAAAAATAATAGAACAATCGGTCCACACCCCAAAAATTTTAGTCATCTTTCAAAATCATTAATTGATTTTGCACAGACGCACAAAGAACCTATACGTTCTGCAGTACATCTTGCAAAAATAATGGGCGGTAAAGCGCAAAGAATTAGAGATAACATTAGACAATTTATTTCAATTGAATCCGAAAAGAATACAGAGATAATGCGCATCTATTCTGCAATACAAAAACAGCTTGTGCACGATCTTTCTTATGAATCTTTTGCCGATATGTATGCTCAAACACTTGTATACGGACTTTTTGTTGCGCGTTACTATGATGATACGCCGGAAAATTTTAACAGAAGAGAAGCAAGCGAACTTGTGCCTAAATCCAATCCTTTACTTAGGCACTTCTTCAATCATATTGTTGGACCCGATTTTGATAAACGGCTTGAACACATTGTAAATGAATTATGCGAAGTGTTCTCTCATGCTAATGTGCCTGATTTGATGAAGCAATATTTTAAAGATGATTTATGGGGAGAAACACAAGAAGGACCTGACCCGGTAATACATTTTTACGAAGACTTCTTAAAAGAATACGATCCGGAATTAAGAAAGAAACTCGGCGCTTTTTATACTCCTTTACCTGTTGTTAGGTTTATTGTCCGCTCTGTTGATTATCTGCTTGAAAAAGAATTTGGTTTAGCAAACGGATTAGCAGATACATCCAAATTACAAAACGGAATTCACCGCGTTCAAATTCTTGACCCCGCAGTTGGAACCGGAACATTTATAAGTGCAGCTATAAGAATTATTTATGAAAGATTAATTAAAGACGGACAAAAAGGGCGCTGGCCATCTTACGTCCATCACGATCTTCTTCCTCGTCTTCATGGTTTTGAATTAATGATGGCGCCTTATACAATAGCTCACTTAAAATTAGGTATGGCATTTAAACAAACCGGATTTTGGAAATTTAATAACCGTCTTGGTATTTATCTTACAAACTCTCTTGAAGAAAGTGTTATACGAGATGATCTTTTCGGCGGTTTTGGTTTTGCGGAAAGCATTGCGGAAGAATCCAAAGAAGCGGCTAAAATTAAAAACAGAACTCCTATTATGGTTGTTATAGGCAACCCGCCGTACAGCGTTAGTTCTTCTAATAAAGGTAAATGGATTTTAGATTTAATAAAAGATTACAAGAAAAATCTAAACGAACAAAAGATTAATCTTGATGATGATTATATAAAATTCATCCGCTTTGCCGAACATTTTATTGAGGAAAATAAAAGCGGCATTGTAGCAATGATAACAAATAATTCTTTTATTGACGGCATAACACACCGCCAGATGAGAAAGCATTTGCTCGAAACTTTTGATGATGTATACGTTCTCGATCTTCACGGAAACTCTAAGAAGAAAGAAAAAGCGCCGGATGGAAGTAAAGATGAAAATGTTTTTGATATTCAACAAGGTGTTGCTATATCAATCTTTGTGCGTAAGGAAGGCGTTAAAAATAAACTTGGCAATGTTTATCATACCGAGCTTTTTGGAATTAGGGAAGAAAAATTTAAAAATCTAACTGAAAGTAACTTCCAAAATATAAAGTGGAATAAGCTGGATTACACAGAACCATATTACTTTTTTATACAAAAGAATACAGAATCCGAAAATGAATATGGAATGGGATTTAAAATTGACTCATTGATGATTGAATATAATTCTGGTATACAATCTAAAAGAGACAATATTTGTTTCCCATTCACAGTTAATGAATTGGAAAAAATTATCGAATGCTTTGATCAAGAAACCACACAATCAATTAGAACAAAACTTTCCTTACCATTAGATGGAAGAGACTGGAGCGTTAATTGGGCAAAAAAAGATTTAATGAATAACTATAGTATAGAACCAGTATTGTATCGACCGTTCGATTTAAGACCAACTGTGTATACGGGAAAATCAAAAGGATTTCTTGCTTATCCACGGGAAAAAACCTTTCGACACTTTGTAAATAAAAAAAATATGGGATTTGTTACGGTTCGGCAACAGAGTACATTTAATTTCCAACATATTTTAATTACAAAATGTATGATAGAAAGTGGAGCCATCTCTTTACAAACAAAAGAGTGGGGCTACATCTTCCCACTTTACCTTTATGCTGAAGATGGAACCAAGCATTCGAATTTCAATCAGACAATTGTTGATGAGATAGAAAAAGTTGTTGGCAAAACAACTCCAGAAGAAATACTTGATTACATATACGCAGTATTGCACAGCCCAAGTTACAGAGAAAAGTATAAAGAGTTTTTAAAGATAGATTTTCCGCGAGTGCCATATCCAAAAGACAAAAAAACATTTAAAGAACTTGTAACATTTGGCACAGAACTGCGGCTGCTGCATTTATTAGAATCTCCAAAGGTTAATAAGTTTATTACCACATACCCCGTTGCCGGATCGGACAAAGTAGAAAAGCTTGAGTATAAAAGTGGAAATGTTTATATCAACAAAGAACAATATTTCGGCAAAGTTTCAGAGACTGCATGGAATTTTTACATAGGCGGTTACCAGCCTGCACAAAAATGGTTAAAAGACCGCAAAGGCAGAACTCTTACGAATGAAGATATAGAACATTATCAAAAAATTATTGTTGTGCTAACTGAAACTGATAGTATAATGAAAGAAATAGATAAGATTGTAAAAAAATAATTGACCACCCCCGCCTTCGGCACCCCCTCCTCAAAAAGAGGAGGGGGAAATAGTTAAATCTTTTTCTTTCTTATATTGTGTGAGAATAAGAATAGATCAAACTTCCCCTCCTTAGTTAAGGAGGGGAACACAAGGGGTGGTCCAAAAGGGAATTGGATAAAGAAATAAAGTTTGGCTATGCGTCTTCATAATAAAAAAGAACTAACAGAAAGAAGAAAAGAACTCCGTAACAACGCCACACAAGCGGAAAAATATTTATGGTACGAGCTTAAAAACAGTCAAATCCTTGGAAAGAAATTCAGAAGACAGCATAGTGTTGGGAATTATATAGTAGATTTTTATTGTCCGGAAAAAAGATTAGCCATCGAATTGGATGGCGAACATCATTTTGAAAAAGAACAAAAAGAATATGATGAAAAGAGAACAGAATATTTAGATTCTATGGGAATTAATGTAATCCGATTTAAAAACACAGATGTAATATTTGGGAGAAATGAAGTTTTTAATAAAATTAAAAATTATTTAGAAAAGAATTAATTATCTGTTGAATTCAAATGAGAGAGCTGGGTTGTCCGGTGAGAATTATAAATGGAATGCCGGACAAATCATTCCCGAATGTTTTTATCGGGAATCTATTTGTAAAATTTAAGCTAAAGTCATGGATTCCCGCCTTCGCGGGAATGACGAATGTTAAAAAATAATTTTTCAGAGGTCTCTAACTGAAATTTTTCTCTTTATAATTCATCTGTAAGTATTATATTTGCATCGAAAATTATTG
>JAKAMS010000112.1:5777-7811 GCA_021812745.1 Bacteroidota bacterium
TGAGTGGCTGATCCCGCCTTTGCGGGATGCTAAACCTCAGAAAATTTAGTACAAAATATTTTAAATAAGAATTTCAGCACGGAGAGATGGGTGAGTGGCTGAAACCAACGGTTTGCTAAACCGTCGTAGTGGGAAACTGCTACCGAGAGTTCGAATCTCTCTCTCTCCGCAATAAGATAGCCCGGTATTTCACCGGGTTTTTCATTTTAAATATGAGCTTTGATGCTATCAGGTTATCTTTTTACAGTTATCCTTTCAACTTTTTAACTAAATAAACAACTAAAAACAGAACGAAAGCGGTTACAACAGCCGTTGGTCCGCTGGAAAAATCAAACTTGAACGCAATGAAAATTGAAATCGGAGGAACTACTGCACCGACTAAAAGTGCTATTAAAAAAACGTTCTTAACTTTTTTAGAAACCAAAATTCCAATTGACGCAGGTATTATCAAATAAGCAAACGCAAAAACATCTCCGACAAATCGGGTTGTAAGAGAAATTCCGGTTCCAACTATTAAATAAAAGATGAGGAGCCACATTTTTGAATTAATCCCAATTAATCCAGAAGCGTGGAAATGGTATAACCGGGTTATTGGTAAAGAAAAATGTCCAATCATGGATACATGGTGGCAAACGGAAACATGGATATTTATGATAGCTCCTATGCCATCTGTTCCTCTCAAACCTGGTTCGGGAACAAGACCTTTCCCCGGAATCGAAATGGATGTTGTGGACGTGGAAGGAAAATCCGTTAAACCAAACGAAGAAGGATTTCTTATAATTAAAACACCATGGCCGGCAATGATAAAAAATGTGTGGAACGATCCCGAGAGATATAAACAATATTGGAGTAAATACCCGGGTGTTTATATGACAGGTGACAGCGCCCGTAAAGATGAAGACGGATATTTTTGGATTATTGGAAGAGTTGATGATGTAATTAAAGTCTCCGGTTATAGATTAGGAACTGCCGAGATTGAAAGCGCTCTTGTTAGTCATTATTCTGTTGCAGAAGCTGCAGCTATAGGATTGCCTCACGAAGTGAAAGGGAACGCAATTTATACTTATGTAATTTTAAAATCCGGTATAGAAAAAAGTCCGCAGTTGATTGAAGAATTGCGCCAGCATGTTAGTCATGAAGCAGGACCAATTGCAAAACCAGAACATATTGAGTTTGTTGATTCACTTCCTAAAACACGCAGCGGAAAAATTATGAGGCGGTTGCTGAAGGCAAGAGCATTGGGACAAGACCCGGGCAATATTTCAACTTTAGAAGATTAGTATCTTATACAGAAAAATTTTGGTCTGGAATTTCACAAATATAGTCTTATCTTGACAACCGAAATTTTTATTAAATCAAGATATTATTCTTATTGCGGCTAACAAAAATTGAAAAGAAAGGATTTTAATTCATATATCATTTGGACAGCTCTCTCTTTCATTTTTATTGTTTTGAATAAAGATCTCTCCGCACAAGATACCGGAACTCTGCGCGGTCTGGTAGTAGATTCAACCACTTCAGAGGCGCTCGCATTTTCAAACGCTTATATTAAAGAGTTACAAATTGGCGCAAATACGGATATTCGCGGATATTTCTTAATTCCCTCGGTTCCAGCCAATAAAAATTTTACTCTTATCGTTTCCTATGTGGGATATAAACCAAAAACTCTTACTGTAAGTGTTTCAAAAGGGAAGATGAGCCATTACAATATCAAGCTTAGCTCAACCGATATCCAGATGAAAACAATTGAAAGTACCGGTACACGTATAACCGGAACGAGTGATTCAAAAATCAGTGTTGATAGAATTAGTGCCAAGCAACTTGAAACAGCGCCCAAAGGAGTTGAGTCTGATATATTCCGAACAATTAAATATTTGCCTGGTGTTCAGTCAACAGGAGATGTTTCAGCACGTTATTATGTAAGAGGCGGGGCAAGTAATCAGAATCTTGTTTTGATAGACGGTATTACTGTCTATAGTCCATTTCACGCGCTTGGTTTATTTAGTGTTATTGATCCTGATATGATTAATAATA
>JAKAMS010000113.1 GCA_021812745.1 Bacteroidota bacterium
GCACGTTGTTCTTAGCTGCACAGTTTATAGATTTGCTCTGGCCAATTTTTTTACTTTTAGGAATAGAAAAAGTAATAATTGAACCGGGAAACACTTCCTTTACACCGCTGAATTTTATTTCTTATCCTTATTCTCACAGCTTATTTGGAGTTTTAATCTGGTCGCTCTTGTTTGGTTCAATCTACTATCTAAATAGAAAAAACATTAAGAGCGCATTATTGTTGGCCGCGTTAGTAATGAGTCATTGGATTCTTGATTTAATAACACACAGACCGGATTTGCTTATAATTCCCTGGAGTGATATTAAAGTGGGATTCGGCTTATGGAATTCGGTGATCTTTACAATGTTAATTGAAGGATCAATTTTCGGGGTAGGAGCTTATCTTTATATAAGCTGCACGAAAGCAGAAAACAAAAAGGGAAAAATTGGTCTTTGGAGCCTTCTCGTTTTTCTTGTTGTTATTTATCTGATGAATATCTTCGGCTCTCCTCCGCCATCTGAAAAGGCGATTGCGGTTGTAGGTTTATTTCAGTGGTTGTTAGTCGGATGGGCATATTGGATAGATAAGAATAGAGCGCCGAAAGCGAAATAGAAGAGGAATGAAGTTCTTAAATAAAGAGGGTGTATTGAAAAAAGGGCTTGATTTATCAAGCCCTTAAAAATGAATACAACAATAATTCTAAATTCTCAATTCGCAATCTGTAATTTATTTTTCAACTCCGCAGGTATTACATCTTTGTGAATCATGATTGCTATTGTTTTCAGGCGGATATACTGCTCGGAAATATACCAGTAGCCATCATATTTTGAGTTCTTTGTTCCCCAAGAATTTTTTGTGTAATAAAATTTATGACCTTCTTGATCTTTAGCAATTCCAACAATATGCATTAAATGATCATCTGTTGTTGTGCGGTTGTCAAAAGAATCTTGATGCATTTGTTGTGTTACAGCTTTTTCTGTTACCGGCTTCTCTTCGGCATCATCTTCCTTTTTGGAATCATCTACAACCGGCAATTCTTCTTCAAGCGGAACAATTGCAATCCCTTTCTTGCGATTAAAATATTTTTCGCTCACATCTCCGTCCCAGGCAACAGAATATCCGTTCATCAAAGCGTTATCAATAATTTTCATCAAGTCGTCAAGAGGAACGTTGTAATACAAGCCCTTACTCCAGTTGTCCGGAACCTCAAGGTCGAATTGTTTATAGAATGGATGGTGAGTGAATGATGTTAGTTCAACATAATCGTCCGGATTGAATCCCATTGCTTCAACGAAACTTTTTGGCGTGTAAGTTTTACCTTGGTATGTAAATTCTTTTGGCGGAACGTCAAGATAAATATTTAATGTTGATTCAATTACTTTCGGCCAGAGCGGAGTAATTTTTCCGCCTTTGTCTTTATTAACTGCGTCAACAATTCCTTTAATTACAGCATCCATCTCGCCGTGATTATGCTGCACTTCGCCGATGTTCATTCCTTTGTAAACTTCTTCCGGAACAAACCCATGATCTCGAATTACATTCATAACATCGTGAGCTTGTCCGCCTTCGCCAAAATTTGTAAGACCACTATACCGAATAAAATTTTCTGCTTTTAGCGGGTAAGCATATCGCACATTAAACATTGGAGAAAGAATATTTTCTCCTTTTCCCATTCGTATCAACTCTGTTTCAACAAATGATGTTGTTGCGAAAGACCAGCAAGTTCCGGTTTTTGCCTGATTCTTGACCGGTGTGGTTTTAATTTCTTTAACCATTTCAAATTCGTAAACGTCTTTCTTTTTCTTTCCCTGTGCGGTAGCCAGGTAAGGAAGTAAGGTTACTGCAAAAAATATTAGAGCTAATTGACGGAATTTCATCGTCTCTCCGATTATTTATTAATTGTGATGGGAAATTTATCTATTCGTAAAAACAAATCATAATAATTATAAAACACGAAGCTACAGAGGATTGCTTTTTAGATTGAGTAGAGATAATTTAGAATAGAATTCAAAGAAGGAGTGTAAACAGTGTCTTTATCAAAGAGATTTGTTCTTTTTAGTTTCTTTTTATTGATTGCTCTCACACAGATAGTTTTTCCGCAATCAACAAAATTTGGAATTGTAATCCATGGCGGCGCCGGAACGATTTTAAAATCAAACATGTCGCCGGAAAGGGAAGCAGAGTATACGGCTAAGCTCAACGAAGTTCTTGAAGCCGGATACAAAATTTTAAATAATGGCGGAACCGCTCTCGATGCGGTTAATGCCGCTATAAATATTATGGAAGATTCCCCTTTGTTTAATGCAGGAAAAGGCGCCGTATTAACAGAAAAAGGCGTAGCTGAACTTGACGCATCAATAATGGACGGTAAAAATTTAATGGCTGGTGCGGTTGCCGGAGTACGGCATATTAAAAATCCGATTAACTTAGCGCGGCTTGTAATGGAAAAATCTCCACATGTTATGATGGTAGGAGAAGGCGCAGAAGAATTTGGAAAAGAAAATAATATTGAAATGGTTGATAACAGCTACTTCATTACAAAAGAAAGATGGGAATCATATCAGAAAATGCTTAAGCGGGAAGAAGAGAGAAAAAAAGCTGAGAAGCATGGAACGGTTGGTGCTGTAGCGCTTGATAAAAACGGTAATCTTGCTGCGGGCACTTCAACCGGAGGAATGATGATGAAAAAATTTGGACGAGTTGGAGATTCCCCAATCATAGGCGCAGGAACCTACGCCAACAATAACACATGTGCAGTTTCGGCTACCGGTTACGGTGAATATTTTATCCGTCTTGGCGTTGCAAAGGATATATCTGCTTTAATGGAATATAAAAATTACTCATTGAAAGATGCTGCGAATGAAGTAATAATGAATAAACTTGACAAATTGGGCGGCGACGGTGGAATAATTGCAATCGACAAAAATGGAAATGTTGCTATGCCGTTTAATACAGACGGAATGTATAGAGGACAATATTTAAGCGGCGAAGAACCGGTTGTTAAAATCTATAAAGAATAAAAAAATTTGGATTTCTGTTAAAGAAAAAACTTCCCGGATTCTCAAAATGTAAAACCCCGCAAGGAGGAAAGATGTCTATAATAGTACAAGTTAATTATTTGGCGGTTTTAGTCTGTGGTATAGTTTCAATGATCATCGGATCGGTGTGGTATAGCCCTATGCTATTGGGAAGAACTTGGATGGAGGAAGTTGATAAATCGGAAGACGAATTAAAAAAAGAATTTAATCCATTAAAGACTTATGGGATAGCATTTCTGAGTAATTTGTTTATCGCTTTTTCTTTAGCACAGTTAATGGCGCATAGCAACGCAACTACAGTTGCTGCGGGAATCCGCTTGGCGTTTCTTTGCTGGTTCGGATTTATTGTTGCGCCAATGGTTATAAATTCCTTATTCGAAGGAAAATCTTTTAAGCTTATTTTGGTTGACTCGGGGCATCATTTAATTGTGATTCTTGTTTTCGGAATTATTCTCGGCGCCTGGTCCGCATAAATTATTCTTTTAATAAAAATATTTTTGAGAAGGTAATCCAACCGTCTCTATTTTGCAGATAGGAATCTATTTAATGAAAATTGATCTTGTTGTTTTTGATCTTGACGGAACACTAGTCAGCTCTCACGAAACAATTTATAAAGCAACACTTCATGCACTAAAAGAAATAAACATTTCTGCCGTAATGCCGGAAGATAAATTTTATAATATGATCGGACTTCACTTTGAAGACATCTTCCGTGAATTTGGTTTTGCGGTTCCGGATTTTGAAAAGTTTCTGAATGTTTATAAGTCAATTTATTTCAATTACATTGACTCATCGGTTGTTTATCCGGGCGTGGAAGAAGCCATCTCCAAACTGAAAGATCAAAAAATCAAAGTAAGTTTATTAACCACCAAGGGACAGGATCAGGCGGAATTAATTCTTAGGCATTTTTCTTTGTTTGATAAATTTGATTACGTTATGGGGCGTCGCCCGGGACTTGCGCATAAGCCATCGCCGGAACCGCTGCAAAAAATTTGTGCGGATTTGAAAACCAACATTCTGAATACTCTTATAGTCGGTGATTCCGAGATGGATATTCAGTGCGGTAAAAACGCCGGATCAAAAACATGTGCAGTAACTTACGGATATAGAACAAAATCAGAACTGCAGAAATCCTCTCCCGATTTTTTGATTGACAAAATTCTTGATGTAGAGTATATAGTTAACGGCAAATAGAAATTATTTGGAACGGAAAAAGGCAATGGATAAAAACGGAAAAGTTTCGACAAGTTTAATTAATGGAATTGCGACTATCTCTTTTTCTCATCCTAAAAGCAATTCGCTTTCATCAAGAATGGTGCGAGAAGTTACAAGTGCAATAGAAAATTTTGCAGAAGATAAACACGCTCACGTAATAGTAATTCGCAGCGATGGCGATAAAGCCTTCTGTGCCGGTGCATCGTTTGATGAATTATTAGAAATAAAAGATTTAAAAACCGGTAAAGAATTTTTTATGGGTTTTGCTCGCTTAATTAATGCAATGCGCAAATGCCCGAAGTTTATTGTGGCCCGCGTGCAAGGGAAAGCAGTAGGCGGTGGAATCGGAATAGCGGCTGCCGCAGACTATACAATGGCATCCAACGAAGCATCCGTCCGTCTGAGCGAGTTAATGCTGGGTATCGGTCCGTTTGTCGTCGGTCCCGCAGTTGAAAGAAAAATCGGAAAGACTTCTTTTATAACAATGTCTATTGATGCAGAATGGCATGATGCGTTTTGGGCTAAGCAGAATGGATTATTCACAAAAGTTTTTGCTAATAGCCACGATCTAGATGAAGCCGTTTCCGCGCTTGTAAAAAAAATTGCGGGATGTAATCTGGAGGCAATTTCCCAAATGAAAAAAGTATTTTGGGAAGGAACAGAAAATTGGGACGAACTTCTTGAGCAGCGCGCTGAAATTAGCGGAAAACTTGTTCTAAGCGACTTCACAAAAAATTATATTAAAGCGTTTAAGGATAAATAAGAACAAAAACTTTTCACCACTCAAACGAGAAAAATAATTGAAGAATATATTGAAAAGTTTTGTTGTTATAATTCTATACAAAAATTGAAAATGATAAAATGAAGTTTAGCTTTGAAATCGCGCCGCCAGGAAAACCGGAGGAGTTTACAAAATATATTGACGGCATAGTTGCAAGAAAAAAATAAGAGATAAACCCGAACCGACTCTATGCTTAATAATTTTAAGTATCATCATCTGGGAATTCCCACCAAAGAAAAGCGAGAGAATGAAATCTATCTCGAACAATTTAAAACTTATGTATCGGGATACAACACAAGTCCATTTCAAATTGAATGGATGCGCTTTGAAGAAGACGCTCCCTCGCCGGAACTTGTTAAGACCGTTCCCCATTTAGCATTTGAAGTTGAAGATCTGAATAAAGCAATTGAGGGAAGGGAATTATTAATTGCACCGAACAGTCCTTCGCCCGGTATTTTGGTTGCATTTATTGTTGATAACGGCGCACCGGTTGAGTTTTTGCAGATTGACAGAACAGTCGCAAAAGACGTATAACCATAAGACGCTAACGGGAAACTAAATTGAAGAAATACCAGATTTTATTCATTATGTTTTTGATTGCAACCGTTACAGTCGCGCAGAATCAAAAAAACGATTCGTTAGCAATCGAAAAAATATTTGATGGACACACCGGGGCAATTGTATTGTTCAATATGCAGAGCAAAGAATATTTAAGATACAACCGCGTGCGATGCTCGGAAAGATTCTTGCCCGCCTCTACTTTTAAAATTCCAAATTCATTAATTGGTTTAGAAGCCGGAATTATTCCCGACGAAAATTTTGTGATTAAATGGGATGGAGTTAAACGCGAGAATGAGGAATGGAATAAAGATCACACACTTGCAACGGCAATTAAATTTTCTGTTGTTCCATATTACCAAGAATTAGCCCGCCGTGTGGGGCGCGGTCGTTTTAGCGGATACTTGGAGAGAATCGGCTATGGGAATAAAACCATAGGAGAAGAAATTGATACTTTCTGGCTCGATAATTCATTGAAGATCTCAGCGGATGAACAAATTGATTTTTTAAAACGTTTCTATGAATATAAACTTCCGTTTTCAGAACGATCAATTAATATTGTAAAAAAGATTTTGCCCGAAGAAAAATATCCTAACTCACTTTTGAAATTTAAAACCGGAGCCGAAACTAAAGAAGGCGGAAAATGGCTCGGCTGGATTGTAGGCTATGTTGAAAAGAAGAGTAATGTTTATTTCTTTGCATTGAACATTGAAGCGAAAACTTACGGAGAAACGCGCGAGCTGCGCGATAATCTCTCTAGAAAAATATTAACAGAGCTAAAAATGATTGAATAACTCTTGGAAATTGGCAATCTATCCGCTCGAAAGTCACGGTTTTAAGGAGTCGAGCAGCTGGACGGACGAATATAAACGTATATTCAAACTCTTTGAAGAAAATCTAAATAAAAAGTAAGTTGTAAATATTGAATTGGAAGTAATGAATTATTTTCTAAAATGTATGGTTCAAGATTATGAATAGATAAAACCCAAAATGCAATTGCGTTTTTTATGTGTAATAAAAATAAACAAAAACCCGAAACACTAAATTTTTAATTAGAGATGAACCGTAAACTATCTGAAATTAATATTTACCCAGTTAAGTCTTTGGGAGGAATTTATCTTTCCGAAGCGGAAGTAACCGATAGAGGATTAAAATACGATCGTAGATGGATGATTGTTGATAATGAAGAAAAATTTATCACACAGCGTACAAATCCGGAATTGGCACTTCTAAAAACAAAAATAAGCCACAACAAATTAATTTTGAGTCATAAAACAAAAGACATTTCCCCGCTGGTGGTGCCAATAAATTCGAAAATTACCGAAACAACAATCGTAAATGTTTGGGATGATTTGGTTACAGCACTGCTTGTTGGTAAATATGCCGATGAATGGTTAAGCGACGTACTCGGGAGTAAGTGCAAAATGGTTTTTATGCCGGAAGAAACCGAAAGATTTGTAGATAATACATATGCTAGTCAAAATGAGATTGTAAGTTTTGCGGACGCGTTTCCTTTTTTAATTATCGGACAATCCTCTTTGGATGATTTAAACTCGCGGCTTAAAGAAAAATTACCGATGAACCGTTTCCGTCCCAATCTTGTATTTAGCGAGGGCAAACCATTTGAAGAAGACAACTGGGAAAAATTTAAAATTGGCGATGTTACTTTTGAGGCAGTAAAACCGTGCTCGCGTTGTGTTACAACTACAATTGATCAAGAAAATGCTTCAAAAAATGATGAGCCATTGAAAACACTTTCGTCTTACAGAATGGTAAACAATAAAGTTATGTTCGGAATGAATTTGGTTCACGAAGGAACCGGGATTATACACGTTGGCGATGAAATAGAAGTGCTGGAAGAAAAACAAAATTGATGCTTGATCGAACAATTAATCAAATACTAAACCTGAAGCATTTATCTTGCCATCTTGAATCGCATGGAACAAATTGATGACAACGTCGAGAAACATTTCAATTTCTAAAACAGCGCGCTACAGTATATTGGGCAAACATTCCGAAAAAATAAATTCAGTTTGGTTTGTTCTTCATGGTTACGGGCAGCTGGCGGAAGAATTTATAAAATATTTTAAGCCGGTCGCAAATGAAAAAACTTTAGTGATTGC
>JAKAMS010000114.1 GCA_021812745.1 Bacteroidota bacterium
TTCTTTACAGAAAGCGCAGTATAATCCCTCTTTGGCAATCTGGCAATCTTTATGATAATACTTATTGTTCTCCTTGTAATAATCTTCGGTTATTTGTTTACCGCATTGCGAACAGATAAAATGTTCCGGATGAAAGAGATGGTTATCAACGCGGAGATATTTCCCTGTAATAACTTTGCCGCAATAGTCGCAGTAAAGTCTCTCCTGAGCCTCAACCATTTGATAACTAAATGATAAAAAGAGAAAGAGGAGCGCCAGATTTTTCAGTGAAACGGAATGGAGCGATTTATTCAGCTTATTAAAGACTAACATTTGTAATTTACCATGTTCATATTATTCTTAAGAATCATTCATGTTAACAATTAACTTCCTTTGGGAAAAAATATTGCGGACATAAATTATGATACAAACATATGGGAAAGAAGATAAAAAAACCCCTCCAGTTCTTTGACAAACCGGAGAGGTAGAGTGAGAGGCAAAATATGCATCGAAAGTTTCGGGGCCCTTTCTCCCCTTATGCCTCGTGAAAAATTATTCTACTTTTCAAATTCATTTATTAATAAACGATTACAAACTTGCAACGGCATCCGTTGTCTTACTATTATCTCTTTCCAATAAATATCCGTTGTAAAATTTTTCGCAAATGTATCTTACACGTGCGTTATTATTGAATTTTGCCGCTCTGCTTACCATATAAACTCCTTGTGCATCTTTGATCTTCATTAAAGAGAGTGCAGCAATTATTCTTTCTTCATCGGTTTTTCCATCGCGCAGCATTGCAATTAAAGGAATGACTGCTTTCTGAGATTTCATTTCGCCAAGATTAAAAGCACAACTTACCTTTAATCCTTCGTTATCAGATGCCAGACCAATAAGACGGTTCAATTCAATTGCCTCATATGTATTTGCGGCTGGTACGCTCTTATTCTCTCCGGCAAACAAAGCCGAATTAAATAGAATTGTTGTTAATATAACAACGGTTAATAGTAATCTTGTTTTCATGGCATGCCTCTCTTCTTTTTTGTTAGTGAATTGTTTATCAGTAATCCACAGTGTATAACTTTTTTCTGCTTTCACTAATTGAGACGATACATTTTAACAAGAGTTCTGTATAAATTATAAAACCACATGTTCATGCGGTAAGGTAAACGATGATCTTTAATGCAGTCGGAAGTGCAGTTTGAACCTTCCAAACAGATTTTGTATAATGTTATTAAGTTTATTCCAATTCTATATTAAAGGAGATTCAAGAATGTTAAGAAAATTAATGCAGACAATTTTTCTATTTTTATTTACAGCGGCTTTAATCTCTGCTCAAGAAGTAAAACCGGAACCGGCGGATAATATCTATAACGCAGCGCTAAAAGAAGCAAAAGCATCCGATAAAAATGTTTTTCTTATTTTCCATGCATCGTGGTGCGGATGGTGCAAGCGGCTAGAGAAAGCAATTCAAAGCGATGAACTAAAAAAAATATTTGAAGATAATTATGTTATTACACATTTAGATGTTCAGGAGAGAGGCGAAAAAATTGCTTTATTAGAAAATCCCGGCGGAATAGAGATAATGAATAAACTGGGAGGAGAAAAATCCGGTTTGCCTTTCTATCTTTTTCTTGATGAGAGCGGTAAAAAACTTGCCGATTCAAATGTGATGGATAAAAATTCTAATATCGGTTATCCAAGCAGTTCTGAGGAGATTGAGGCGTTTGTAAAACTTCTTAAAGCTTCTGCAAAACATATGGAAGAAAAACAATTTGCCGCAGTAAAAGAATATTTGGAAAAGAACGCGCCAAAACCAGCATCTGCACCAACGCCGGCGCCGAAGAAATAAATAATCTTTTTTAATGAATAAAAAAAAAGGACTCTGTAGAATAGAAGAGTCCTTTTTAATAATTATTAATTTCTTCTACTTATCTAGATCATTTCTATCAGATGCGCCAAAAATGTGTAATTCAAAATCTTTTAATAATCCTTTCGCTTCCTCTAGTTGCGTTCCATTTACATAAAATTTAGCCGGTTGTATTAACGGATCAACATTCAAAAAATTTTCGCCCATGACATAATAGTCTATTAATCCATCATCCAATAATGTTTTTATTAACGCTATATCACCCTGATTGAATGAGGAAAGCAATTCAATATAGTTTTCCCTATTTAATATTTTGGGCGGGTTAGCAGTCAAGTCAATAAATGATTCGCATTCCGGACAATGAAATTTCCTAGAACTTCTTTCAGTATCTGAAAGTTCGATATTAACTGAACAATTTGGACAAATAATTTCCGGCGGTAATAATTGAGTTGGTGATTCTTTTCTTAAAAGTTCTTGGCATTCTGCCTTTTTACAGTAATAATATTCATTTCCAGCATCCAGGCACAATTCACAATAATGCTGACCGCAACTGTGGCAGATAGAAATTGCTTTTCTTTGAGGATGATTAACACAATTTTCCATTAGTCCACCTTTTTTTTATGATATCTGTTATTTTTTCTGTTTCTTCATTAACATCATCATAGTTTCCTCCCCCTTTTTTGTTAACATTACAGAATAATGGTCGTTACCGGTCCAAGATAGCATAGTTACTCCAAGCATGCTGTTACTTGTATATATTGCACCGAATTTTGTAACAAGAAGTTCCTTTAGAATATCGAAAAGTTTATTAGCACTCTCTTCATCTTCTTTCCCATTGCCAATTACTCTTCCCAATAAATTACCGTCAGGCTTAAACATAAATCCAATTTGAATCGAAAGAGGTTCATAATAATCGTAATACATTAAAGTCTTTATACCCATTGACTGCTTTTCTTCAATCTTCTTTTCTGCAAGACTATCTTTTACTGAAGTATATGTTCGATTAAAAGAACCGTCTAAGAAATTATCAATGGAAAATTGGGCTACTATCTCAACCTTGAAAAGGACTAAAATCAGAAGAACTAACGTGAAGAGTTTCATATTATTGCCTCGCAGTTAACAATATTGTTATTAAGTCATCTATCACTTCCGTTCTTACTTTATTTTTCAAATGAAGTAGTTGTAATAAAACCACATATTTTATTTTATTATTTATTTGCAACAACCAGCATTTCAAAGTCTTCAGTTGTCAGTCTATCATTTTTATTGAATGCACCTAATTTTGCACCTGAAATGTTGATCGTTCTAAAATTAAGCGACTTTAATAACCAAGTGATTTCTGACGGCACATAGTATCTCTCATTACAATTCAATTCTATTTTGTTACCGGAATCGTCTTCTGCAATCGTCGTACTGTATTCACGAAAAGTCATTAGATCGAATGAGTTATTTTCATAGGTCGCATTTCCTGCCTCGGTTGAGTTAGTTAAAAATTCTTTGACAGAGTGGAACAACGGGAACAAGCCATTTAATGTTGTGAAAATAAGTTTACCGTTATTCTTCAATGCTTTTGCGGCGTTTTGAAGAATTTGATAATTCATTTCATCAGTTTCCATAAGTGGAAATGCTCCTTCGCATAGCATGAATACCAGATCAAATTCATTAGAAAAAGTTAATGCCCTAGCATCTTGCTTTTGAAAATCAATGTTCAAATTGTTATCTAAAGCTTTTTCTTTTGCTCGCTTTAATTGTGATTCCGATAAATCAATTCCGGTTACATTGTAACCACGTTTTGTTAATTCAATAGTATGCCGCCCCGTGCCGCATCCGATATCCAATATTCTGGTTTGTTTATTACCACCGATTTCCTTCTCAATAAAATCACATTCGCCAATAGTTCCTTGAGTAAAGATTTCCTTGTCATATTTTAATCCGTAATTCTCAAACAATGCTTCATACCACTGTTTCATTTTACGTTCCTCAATATTTTTATAATGATATCTTGAGTGAAATGAATACCCCGCACAGATTAATTGTTGCATGAGACAAGTAATAAACCATCTAGTTGAACTTAGAAGAAAATTGTCATCAATTCAAATCATTTTTTACTTCAAATCTCTTATTTCCTGTTTTCAAATCCATCCCGCCACTATTAATAAATTTTACCATAATAATTCTTCTTGCAGTTGGAAATGTTTTTCAGTAATTAATGTGAGGTACTATTTAAGAAATTAGTAGACCAATAAATTTTTCTCAAATGATTTGGAGGTTCAAAAATGGAATACTTAAATATCATTGGCAGAATATTATTCGGCGGGTACTTTATTATTGCCGGTTTTAATCATCTAAGTAAAATGGAAATGATGACCGGATACGCGAAGAGTAAAAAAGTTCCAATGGCAAAACTCGCTGTTCCTTTTACCGGATTGATGTTATTGGCAGGAGGTTTAAGCTACATATTTAATTTTCATGTTACCGCGGGATCAATAATTCTAATTGCATTTTTACTTCCAACTACATTTATGATGCATGGATACTGGTCAATTCAAGATCCGATGCAAAAGATGACAGAAAGAATAAACTTCGAAAAAAATCTTGCGCTTATTGGTGCTCTTATTTTGTTTCTTTCAGTTCGTTATACATTAGGCGTTCCGCTCTAATTTAAAATAAAAACAGCCCCGATAAAAAATCGGGGCTGTTAATAAATCTAATAAATAATTTGCTGAGATTATTGTGCTTCTTCAACTCCAAAATCGCCGCTTTCGCGTTTGCTTTGCCATACAGCCCATCCAATAGCAACAAAACAAATGACAATGGCAATAATACCGATTACAATAGAACCAGATTGAGGTGCAACAAGACCGAAATTCAAAATCATTCCTAATGTAAGCAAGCTTACCATGTTCATAACTTTAATTAAAGGATTGATTGCTGGTCCCGCTGTATCTTTCAAAGGATCACCAACAGTATCGCCTGTAACAGCTGCTTTGTGAGCTTCTGAACCTTTACCGCCGTAAACACCGTCTTCAATCATCTTCTTTGCATTATCCCAGGCACCGCCAGCATTAGCCATAAATACGGCAAGAAGTTGCCCGACTAAAATCATTCCGGCTAAAAATCCTCCAAGCGCATAAGGACCTAAAAGGAATCCGACAAGCATTGGAGTCATTATTGCCAAGATACCAGGACCAACTAATTCTTTCTGAGCAGTAACAGTACAGATATTTACAACTCGTCCGTAATCAGGTTTCTTTGTACCAGCCCAAATTTCTTTATCACGGAATTGAATACGGCATTCATGAACAATATAGAATGCAGCTCGTCCAACCGCTCTAATTAACATACTGCTGAACAAGAAAGGAACGGCTCCGCCAATTAAGAAACCTATAAAAACTACAGGATTAGCAACTGTAAGTTTTCCTGCAATTTCTAAATATTTCGGAACTGATAACATGTTAATTTTATCTTCACTTCCAACAGCTATAACAGCAATAAAACTAGAGAATAACGAAACTGCGGCTATTACTGCTGAACCTATTGCAATACCCTTTGTTTCTGCTTTTGTTGTGTTTCCAACTGCATCAAGATCTGCAAGTATTTGTCTTGCTTTCTTATAGCTACCAGGAATTTCTTTTTCCATTTCCTCTTTATCATATCCCATTTCGCCTATACCATTTGCGTTATCGGCTACCGGCCCAAATACGTCCATCGAAATTGTATTTCCGGTAAGGGTTAACATACCAATACCTGTCATAGCAACACCGTAGGCAATAAAGAGAGGCGGTGTTCCTGCATAAGTGAGAACTGACAAAAAGACTGCAATAGCAATTACTAAAATCATTGCAACTGTGCTTTCGTATCCAACCGCAAATCCTTGAATGATGTTTGTCGCATGCCCTGTAGTACAGGCTTTTGCAAGACTTTTAACCGGGGCATGTGTTGTGTGGGTGTAATAGCTTGTAACTTTATTTAAGCCTACGGCTAGAAAAACACCTATTAAAGCAGTAATTGCTGGACGTAAATCAAGTCCTTGAATTCCAAAGTTAGCAAACCAAGGCAAACTGTTTGGATCTACAGCCCAGTAGCCAAGTTTCTTAAGTTCCATTAATTTATCAACACCAAAATATTCCGGAGTGAAGTGTAAATAACTGAAACCGAGAACAAAGAAACCAACTACACTTATAACAGATCCAATCCAGAAACCGCGGTGAACACTTTTCAATGCTGTATCGGAAGTATCATTTGCACCTGCTTTAACCGTATATGTAGAAATGATTGATCCCAGCACACCAATACCACGGACTAATAACGGAAAGATTACTCCCTTATGTCCGAATGTTGACATACCTAGAATCATTGCCGCAACAATTGTAACTTCATAACTTTCAAAAATATCAGCTGCCATACCGGCACAATCACCAACGTTGTCGCCGACGTTATCTGCAATTGTAGCAGCATTGCGAGGATCATCTTCAGGAATATCTTTTTCAATTTTACCAACTAAATCTGCGCCAACGTCTGCAGCTTTTGTATAGATACCTCCGCCAACGCGCATGAACAAAGCGATTAATGTACCGCCAAATCCAAAACCTAATAATGCTTCGTATGCAAGGTCACCAAAAAGTAAAAAGATTAATGTACCGCCAAGTAAACCTAAACCATCAGTCAACATACCTGTAATTGTTCCGGTTCTGTAACCAAGCTGCATTGCTTCACCGTAGCTTTTTTTAGCTGCAGTAGCAACTTTCAAATTACCAATTGTAGCTAAACGCATTCCTACAAAACCAACAAGAAAACTGAAGATAGAACCAATTAAGAAAGCGCCGGAACGTCCCCATTGGAATGCACTTTCACTTCCCTGGTAAGTGAGAAAGAGAAGAATTGTGATTAGTATAATTAGCGGGCCAATTTTTTTGAACTGTGCTGATAAATATGCATTAGAACCTTCGCGAACCGCTGCAGCAATATCTTGCATTTTTTTAGTACCGCTATCAGCTTTTGTTACCTGCTTGACTAAAAGAAGCGCGTACAAAAGTCCGGCAACTGCTATACCTAAAACAGTAAGCAAAGCTCCAATTTCAAGCGGAGTGTATTTAGGATCAGAAAAAAGAGAGAAAGGGACAAAACTCTTTACTTTTTCGACAACATGTGATGAAGAAGATTGCATCGAGCTTGGCATCCAGATAAATCCGGCGGCGAAAAAAATCAGAAGTAATATGAGGTAGTTTCGCTGGGTTTTTCTGGAGCGGAAGAATTTTTTAAACCGATTCATAGTTTACCCGTAATTCAGTTATAGATTATGTTAATTAATTGATTAAATGTGCAGATCGAATGAATATACTTTTCCAATGGGGTTTTACGCGGGATTAATACGCTCATCTTGTAAAGTAACTTAATTTTCAGAACGGATTCTCTCTAAATTGAGTTTTTAAGAAATAATCTAATGAATATTAGCGTTTCTTTTAAGACAAATTATAGCCAATTCCAGGGGTCAATCTAATTCGGATATTTTCTTCTTTTCTCGGGCGGAAAAGTATGATTTTTAATCCAAATTCACAAACAAAATTAAGTATGAAATTACAATTTAATTGGAGTTTTTTAACTCAAAAAGCAGGAAAAACTAATATAATTTGATGCTTGATTTATTCTCTTTCTATCGTCATCTTTAATATAGTCTTTAGCAAAATTTCTTCCTCAGTACTCATTCAAGAAACAAATTTCTTTCAATAAATTAGGCGGACATTAAGATGGAATATTTAAGCGAACTAACGGCAAATCGTACAATTTTCTTCAGCTTCATGAAGGAAAAATATAATGTTTTTTATAACTCCAATATTTTTTTC
>JAKAMS010000115.1 GCA_021812745.1 Bacteroidota bacterium
TGCCTGGATTGCAATATTACTACCAATCGCAAAAATGAAAAGCGGAGTTTACTTTATTGCCGCCAGCAGTTTAACGGCATTCACAATTCTGAACTATCAGCTTTACGGAATTTGGAAAGACTATTGGCTTGTAATGATTATTGAATACGTTCCTCTTTTGTTCCTATTCTTTTTTGAATTGACTAAGGATTATTCTTTCAAAAAAATTTTAACAAGAAACAAAATCTGATTTTGCGATGTTCATTCCGGAGCAATCAGATTAAAACTTGGATAGCAGACTAAAATTAAAATATATTTTGTCATAAGATTATTACAAATATCTGATCATAATACCACGGGAAATAAATGAAATTATTTTTATCAATTCTTGCAGCAGTTGCTCTGCTCTATTCATGTACATCTCAAAAAGAAATTTCGAAACCGAAAGAAGAAGAAAAACCCCCGGTTGTAGTTGAGAAGAAGAGAGTAATTTCTTTCAGCTACGAGTTGCAAAAGTCTAAGACAAATTCTTCTCTGCGCGGAATTTCCGTTATAGATTCTCTAAATGCTTGGGCAAGTGGATCTAACGGAATATACCTACGCACTACAGATGGCGGGAAAAACTGGACCGAAGGAAAAGTAAAGGGATTTGAAACCCTAGACTTCAGAGATGTTGAAGCATTTGATAAGAACACAGCTATTATTATGAGTGTTGATGCGCCGGCGTTCTTTTTCAAAACTACAGACGGCGGCAAATCATGGAAGAGACGATATATGAACAGAAATGCAAAAATATTTTTTGATGGAATTGCTTTCTGGGACAATAAAAATGGGATAGCATTTAGCGATCCAATCGACGGGAAATTCTATTTGGTTTCTACAAAAGATGGCGGTGATACATGGAAAGAAATTCCTTCATTGTATATACCGTCAGCATTAAATGGCGAAGGTGGATTTGCCGCAAGCGGAACTTCCATTGCCGTCTCCGGTAAAGATCTTGCATGGATTGGAGCCGGCGGTGCTGAAAGAACAAGAATATTTATGTCTCAGGATGGCGGTGAAAATTGGAGAGCAATCTATACTCCTCTGAAAAATGGATCTTCATCATGCGGAGTATTTTCTATCTGTTTTAAAGATGATCTATATGGTGTTGCGGTTGGCGGAGATTATAAAAACGATAAAGATAAATCTTCCAACTGTGCAATCAGCGATGACGGCGGTTTAAGCTGGCAACTTGTTGATAAAAATCAACCGAATGGGTTTCGGTCTTCAGTTGCTTGGAATGGAACATATAAATTTTATTTAACTACAGGAACTTCCGGCAGCGACTATTCCGTTGATGATGGGAAAACATGGACGCAGATTAATCCACAAAGCTTTAACAGCATCGGAATATCCAAAAGCGATGGAAGTTGTTTTGTCGTAGGAGACAAAGGCACAATTGCTCGTGTAAGAGTAAAATAGATTATCGTAATTAAAACAAGACGTTTAAAAATGTTGGTTTATCTTAACGGAAAATTTATACAAATGGAAGAAGCTTCAATTTCTCCTTTTGACCGCGGCTTTCAATTTTCTGACGGCGTATATGAAGTGATACGCTATTACTCCAAAAAGTTCTTCGAAATGGAAGCTCATATTGACCGCTTAAAATATAGCTTAAACGAGATGCATATTTCTTTTCCTCCTTTGGACAATATTGAACCGGTCTTGCATAAACTTATTTCAGTCAATAATCTTACCGATGAACTATCAATTGCGTATTTACAGATTACACGCGGTTATCAATACCCACGCAGACATTCTTTTGAAGAAAATATTTTGCCTACATTTTTTATCTCTGTAGAAAAATTTCCGCCTAAGACAGATGATATGATTAACGGCGTTAGAGCCGGATTGGAAGAAGATATACGCTGGCTGCGATGCGATATCAAATCAACTTCCATGATACCAAACATTCTTTCATCACACCGAGCAAAAGAAAATGGGTTCTCAGAAATAATTTTTCACCGGAACGGGATTATTACCGAAGGCACTCATACAAACGTTTGTTTTATTAAAAGAGATTTACTTATAACGCCGCCGTTAAACAATTTGATCCTTGCCGGAGTAACGCGTAAAGTTATTCTCTCTTTGTGCAATCAATTAGGAATAAAATCTGTAGAACGTGCAATATCAGTTTCCGAACTAAATGACTTTGATGAGATCTTACTTCTAGGAACAACAACAGAAGTAACTCCTGTTATAGAGATAGAAGGAATAAGCTTTGGTGATGGTAAACCGGGACCTATTTGCCGGTTGATTCAAAAAGAATTTCGTAAACTCTATTCGTTATAAACAACTTCTTTTTGCGGCTTAAAAAAACTGGAGTAACATTATGAGCAAACTTTTTTCTCCATTAAAGATCAGAGAGATAGAATTTAAGAATCGAATTTTCGTATCTCCAATGTGTCAATACTCAAGTGAAGATGGAGTGCCGAATGATTGGCATTTTGTTCATCTCGCAACCCGTGCGGTAGGAGGTGCTTCGCTGGTTGTTGTTGAAGCAACCGCAGTTTCTCCCGAAGGAAGAATTTCGCCAGAAGATTTAGGCATGTGGAGTGAAAAACATGTTGAAGGATTTAAAAGAATTACCGGTTTCATTAAGACACAAAATTCCATTCCCGGAATTCAGATTGCGCACGCGGGAAGAAAAGCTTCAACCTATTCACCGTGGAAAGGAAATGGTGAAGTAAAAAAAGATAATGGAGGATGGCAGACTTTAGCTCCAAGTGAAATTCCTTTTGCCGATGAATACCCTAGACCCCAAAAAATGAGTAAAGATGATATTCAGAATATCATCTTGCAATTTAGAAGCGCTGCAGAGAGAAGTATAAAAGCAGGTTTTCAAGTGATAGAAATTCACATGGCTCACGGTTATCTTGTCCATCAATTTTTATCTCCGTTATCAAATGATAGAACAGATGAATACGGAGGAACATTTGAAAACAGAGCCCGCTTAGCAATAGAAATTGCAAAAGCAGTAAGAGAAGTAATTCCGGAACACTTGCCATTGTTTATAAGAATATCCGCAACAGATTGGGTAGAAGGCGGCTGGGATCTTGATCAGTCAATTCAACTTGTAAAAAAATTGAAAGAGGCAGGAGCCGATTTAATTGACTGCTCGAGCGGCGGTAATATTAAGAATGCCGTTATACCCGCCGGACCAAATTATCAAATTCCTTTTTCGGAAAAAATACGCAAGGAAGCAGAAATTTTTACTGGCGGTGTAGGATTTATAACTCAACCAGAACAGGCGGAACAAATTATTTCATCCGGTCAAGCCGATGCGGTGTTTCTTGCAAGGGAGTTGTTGAGAAATCCTTATTGGCCGCTCCGTGCCGCTAAAGAATTAAATGCTGATATTGATTGGCCCAAACAATATTTGAGAGCAAAATAAATTTTTGCCTCAGCCGTATAATCTAGAACGTCCGATTTATTATCGGGACGTTCTTTGAATTTTTAATTGATGTTTTTTTTGAAGAGCGTTTTATAACCAAGCTTTAATTTTATCAGCTACTTGTACACCGGTAAATCCGAACTTTTCAGCAAGAATTTCGTAAGGTGCTGAAGCGCCGAATCCATTCATTCCGATTGGCAAGAACTTACTTCTGAATAAATCTCCCCAACCCGTCATTGATGCCGCTTCAACAACAGCAACAGGTACATTTAAAGGAACAACACTATTCTTATATTCTTCGTTTTGCTTTTCAAAAATTTCTTTTGAAGGAATTGAAACAACCCGCACAGAATATTTTTCTTCTAATATTTTTTGCGCGGCTATTGCAACCGGGACTTCGGAACCGCTCGCCGCAATAATCAAATCAACTGTTTTTCCTTTCTCTCTAGACACAATATAACCGCCTTTTATTGATTCCTTTGGATCAAAGTCAGCACTATGTTCTATTACGCCAATTTTTTGCCGAGTTAAAATCAAAGCAATTGGTCCGCCTTTATGTTGAAGAGCGTAAGTCCATGCCGTGGCTGTTTCGTAACTATCCGCCGGACGTAAAACCGTTACATTTGGAATTGCTCTTAAGACTGCTATATGTTCAATAGGTTGATGAGTTGGTCCGTCTTCACCAACAAAAATACTATCGTGTGTAAAAACGTAAATTGCCGGAAGTTTCATCAATGATGCAAGTCTTATTGATGGGCGCATGTAATCGGAAAAAACAAGGAATGTTGAACCAAAGGCTTTAAATCCGCCGTAAAGAATAATTCCGTTAACAATAGAACCCATTGCATGTTCGCGGATTCCGAAATGAAAATTTCTTCCTTCAAATTTTCCGGGCGCTATAGCAGAGAATGCTTTCATATATGTATTTGTTGATGGCGATAAATCAGCAGAACCGCCAACAAAGTTTGGCACAAGTTCGGCTATTTTCTGAATAACTTTACTGGAGAGTGTTCGTGTTGCGTTTGCTTCTTTGCCTGCGGCATTCAATAATTCGTCAAATAAATTTTCCGGCAACCACCCGTTCATATATTTTTCATATAATTCTGCTTTATCAGAATTTACCTTTCTCCACAATTCAAATTCTTTTTTCCAGTTGTTGAATTCAGAGATCAAAGATTTTTTTCTGCTTTCAAATAATTCTTTTACTTCCGTGGGAATATAAAATTCTTTATCAACCGGAAATCCGAGATTCTTTTTTGTTTCGATTAATTCATCTTTGCCAAGAGGAGAACCGTGCACTTCGGAAGTGTCAACTTTATGCGGACTTCCAAAACCAATGTGCGATTTAGTTATTATGAGTGTCGGTTTTTCTTTTTCATTCTGAGCAGTTTTAATTGCTTTGCGAATTCCATCATGGTCGTAGGCACTTGTTTCTAATGTCTGCCATCCGTATGCTTCAAATCTTTTTAACGTATCATCGGTAAATGTAAGTTCAGTTTTACCTTCAATAGTAATGCTGTTATCATCATAAAAATAAATTATGTTGCCGAGTTTTAAATTACCGGCAATAGAAGCGGCTTCGTGAGAAATTCCTTCCATCAAATCACCGTCGCTAACAATTCCATATATATAATGATTACCAAGCAATTGTTTTTTATCGTCATTAAAACGTGCGGCAGTCATCTTTGCGGCAATCGCCATTCCAATACCGTTAGCAAAACCTTGTCCCAACGGTCCGGTTGTGGTTTCAACACCCGGCAAATGACCGTATTCAGGGTGTCCCGGAGTTCTGCTTCCCCATTGCCTAAACGATTTTAGGTCTTCCATAGTAACAGCATAGCCGCTAATATGAAGCAATGAATAAAGAAGCATAGAGCCGTGACCTGCAGAGAGAACGAATCTATCTCTGTTCGCCCACTTGGGTTCATCGGGATTGTGAATTAAAAATTCGCTGTAAAGAATTGCAGCAACATCAGCCATTCCCATCGGCATACCTGGATGGCCTGAGTTAGCTTTTTGTACACCTTCAGCTGCAAGAATTCTAATCGTATTAGCGGCAAGTTTTGTTATGTCAGTTTGCATATTCTGTTTTTACCTTACTTTGAAGAGAACTTAATTGTTTGTTATATTTTTTTGTCTAAACTACTAAATTAAAACCAAGATCAGTCATTGTCATATTTAACTCTTGATTACTATTTAACAATTTGATCTGATAGAACGATAATTCTCTACGGACCGGATAATCTCCTCTTTGCTTTTCAAAAGTATCAACTGATTTACGAAAAGTTTCATCATCTTTTGAAATATCATAAGTGGAGAGAATAACTTCACTAATAATTTCTTGTTTCGTCTTTCCTTCGCATTCAAAAATTAATTCTTTAGGATTGCCCGGAGCTGGAATTGAAGTAGGATACCATTCTTTACTAATGCCAAGATTAAAGAATGAATTAATTTCTCTAACACAAATTGCTGTTCCGTTTGCTTTGCCGTCTGCCGAATATCCGGCAATATGAGGAGTCGCTATATTTACCAGTTCCAATAGTTCACGGTCAATGTTGGGTTCGTTTTCCCAAACATCAATAACTGATTTGGCGATAATTTTATTTTTGACAGCATTTTTTAAAGATGATGTGCTTACAACTTCTCCACGCGAAGTATTAAATAATATTTTTTTCTCTTTCAATTTTCCCAAAAATAGATCGTCTGCCAGATGATAAGTTTTATCCAGTCCATCTTTGATTAAAGGAACGTGAAAAGTTATGATGTTGCTTCGGTCAATAATCTCATCGAGCGGAATAAAAACTCCTTTGCCTTCTTTTCTTTCACGCGGCGGATCATTTAATAGAACATTCATTCCTAATGTTTTTGACAACCGCGCGACTTTACTCCCGACGTTTCCAACTCCAACAATTCCGATTGTCATTTCATGAAGATTATATTTTTCCCTTCCGGCAAGTGTTAACAATGCTGAGGCAATATATTGCATTACCGATGATGAATTACAACCCGGTGCGTTGACCCATTTTATATTTTTGGAATCGCAATATGCAGTATCAATATGATCGTAACCAATTGTAGCAGTTCCAATGAACTTAACGTTAGTTCCTTCCAAAAGTTTCGCATTACACTCGGTTCTGGTTCTAACCAGAAGCGCATCAGCGTTTATAATATTTTCGTGAATAATTTCTTTCGGCGGCAGATAAACAACATCCGCAAAAGGTTCTAATACACCTTGCAAAAATGGAATTTTATTATCCGCTACAATTTTAATTTTCTTATTCATTATTGATGATTCGCGCAAAGAACAATTTAAGCAATCTTGTTCTTCTCTTTTTACTCATAACGTTTAACAATAACAGCGGAAGCTTCGCCGCCGCCAATACAAAGAGATGCTAATCCATATTTCGAATTTCTTCTTTTCATTTCGTAAAGAAGTGTGGTCATAATTCTCGCACCGCATGCACCAATAGGATGACCTAACGCAATTGCGCCGCCGTTTACATTCACATTCTTTGTGGACAATCCCAGTAATTTGCTTACGGCTAGAGAGACCACGGCGAACGCTTCGTTAATTTCGAATAGATCAATGTCGTCCAATTTTAGTTTTGCTTTGCCTAATACATTATTGATTGCATCAGCCGGTGCAGTTGTAAATTGTATAGGAGCTTTTGCCGCAGAACTTTGCGCAACAATTTCCGCCAATGGTTTGTAACCCAGCTCTTTTGCTTTTTCTTCACTCATAATTAAAACTGCCGCTGCGCCATCATTAAGTTTAGATGAGTTTGCCGCAGTTACAATTCCATTTTTATCGAACGCAGGACGCAGTGTAGAAATTTTTTCAAAATTAACTTTTTCCGGTTCTTCGTCTTTTGATATTACTACTTCCCCGCCTTTAGATTTAATTTTTACTCCAACGATCTCATCATTAAATTTTCCTTCCTTCTGTGCGTTAATAGCTCTCTGATATGATAGAACTGCAAACTCATCCAATTGCTCTCGTGTAAAGCTAAAATCCTTTGCACAAGATTCAGCGCAATTACCCATGTGAATATTATTATAAACATCTGTAAGACCATCAACCAAAATAGAATCGAGGATTGTCGAGTTGCCTAAGCGATAACCATTACGAGCATTTGATAATAAGTATGGCGCGTTGGACATGCTCTCCATTCCGCCGGCGATAATAATATCTGCGTCACCGCACATAATAGACTGATGAGCTAACATAATCGCCTTCAAACCGCTGCCGCACATTTTATTGATAGTTAAACA
>JAKAMS010000116.1 GCA_021812745.1 Bacteroidota bacterium
TTTCGCGTCATACAATCAATACAATAAAGCAAAATTTATTCTGGGCTTTTATTTATAATACGGTTGGAATTCCGCTGGCTGCGCTTGGAATGCTCAATCCGATGATTGGCGCTTTAGCTATGTCGCTCAGTTCCGTATCGGTTGTAAGTAATTCATTGCGTTTGAAGAGAGCAAAATTATAACTATGTAGAGACGCGCCATAGCGCGTCTCCTTAACAGGAAGAATATGAAAAACTATGAACTGCAAACCAAACCTTTTATCGTTCCCACAAACGACGGCAAACTGATCGAAGAGCATTACGGTAAAGCCAGTATTGATATCGGTGATTACAGCTTCGCTCACATGATCGCACCGGCGGGATGGTCCGAACCGTTCCAAGTTCCGGAGTTTGATGAGATTACATTTATCTTCAGCGGAAGGAAAAAATTTGAAGTTGACGGTGATGAAATTATCTTAGAAAAAAATCAATCTATCTGTGTGAAGAGAGGAAGCCGCGTGCGTTACTCAAATCCATTTAAAGAGCCGTGTGAATATGTATCAGTATGTGTTCCGGCATTCACGGTTGATAGAGTGAAAAGAGAAAAATAATTTGCACATAGAACACGGATCATCATTTCCGAATGACTCCTTAGGAGATTATTATGATTGGTTGTGATAGATTATAAAAAATCATAATCATCTTAAAATATCCGCGTTCTATTATTTTTCTAACAGACTTATTTTCTCGGCAATCTTTCCAGATAAGAGCTGGTGCTGAGAACAGCAAAAGAATCTTTCTCTTTCAGTTCACTTAACGATTCACAATTCAAATAACTCATCGCGCTTTTCAATCCGTCAGAGATAGCGTTGATAACACTTTTTACAGCTCCCTTATAAGGAACCATTGTCTCTTCACCTTCTATAAACTCCCCTTTCATTTTAACTCCGAATGATGCCGAGCCGCGGTATTTTTTCCAGAGCTGATCATTGTATTTAATCACTTCGCCGGGAGTTTCTTTAGTGCCTGCTAACATTCTTCCGAGCATAACCGCATCAGCTCCGGCGGAGAGTGCTTTTGCAACATCGCCCGGGGATTTAATTCCGCCGTCTGCAATTAATGCTATTTTTAATTTCTGAACTTCGCGCACAAAATATGTATCGAGCAAAGAGGAAACCTGCCCAATTCCAATTCCCGTCTGAATAGATGTAGTGCACATGCTTCCGCCGCCAATTCCGATTCGAACCGCATCAGCTCCGGCATCAACTAATTGTTTAAGTGTTCCGCCATGTGCAATATTTCCTACAATCACTTTTACTTTGTATCTCTTTTTTATCTCTTCGCATTTTTTTAGAACGTGAGCATTGTTTGCATTCGCCGTATCAATACATACAATAAGATTGTTCGCCGCAATTTTCTCAAGCAGTTCATCTTCGGCGTTCAAACTGACGGAAACAGCTTGTATGCCCTCCACTACACTCCCATTTGTAAATAATTCATTAAGTGAGGAATCAAATCTGTTTACTATTCCGATACATCCAGATGCTGAAAGTTCTTTTGCCATTGCAATACCTGTTACGGTATCCATCGGACTTGAAACAACCGGCACGGACAATTCTTTTCCTAAAAAATTAGATTTTATGTTTACTTCAGATCTCGTTTTAACGCGCGATACTTCTGTTGGAATAAGACTTATATCATCATATGTGAGTGAAAGCGAATAGTTGTTCAATTCATGTTTAGAATAAATTTTCATCTAATACTCCAAGTTAATCCGATGTTAATTGATAATTAAATTATGCTAAGCAAAACAAGATTTACGTCATTCCCGAATGTGCCGCATTACGGCATCCCGAACTGCGGGATCCTTATCGGTAATCTATTTGTGGAATATAAATCAAAATTTTGGATTCCCGCCTGCCTGCCGGTAGGCAAGCTTTAGCGGGAATGACACTACTTCTTTTTTATATCTACAATATTTCCGGAGTTGAATCTATGAATTTTTTCTTTTCAATTCCCGCAAAGATGGAAAAATTTTACCTGCCGTTTTTTAAGTGAACTAATTTTTCTAACTTGCCGCACACTTTTCATCAACGGGAAAATCATGACTGAACAAACAAATCCTCAATCAAAAATCGGCTGGAAATTTCCGAATGATTTTTGGATCGCAAACGTAATGGAGCTTTTCGAACGCGCCGCCTACTACAGTTTTTTTATTGTGCTTACTTTGTATTTGACAAACATCGTCGGATTTTCCGATAAAGAAACCGGCGTTATAGCCGGAGTTTTTTATGCCGGAATCTTTTTTCTTACTCCATTTATGGGAGCTATGGCAGATAAGATCGGCTTCCGCAATGGAATGCTGCTGACCTTTACTTTTTTATCTATCGGTTATTTCTCACTTGCAATGCTTCATACAAAAATAGTTGTATTGTTTTTCTTAGTAATAGTGATGCTTGGCGGTTCATTTATAAAACCTCTCATAACCGGAACAGTTGCAAAAACTACGACCGAAGAAAACCGGGCACGCGGTTATTCACTTTTTTATTGGGTCGTTAATATCGGCGCATTTGCCGGAAAAACATTTGTGCCATTCGTAAGGCAAGGACTTGGTTTAGAGAATGTTTACTTCTTCTCTTCGGCAATGGCTCTATTTGCACTTCTCTTTACTTTCCTTTTCTATAAACCAAAAAATTTCTCGGGTGAAAGAAAAAGTATTAGACAAATTGCACGCACACTATTAAAAGTTGTCCGGACTCCCAGGTTAATAATTTTAATTTTGATCGTCTCGGGCTTCTGGATAACACAGGGACAGCTTTACGCATCAATGCCGAAATATGTAATTAGATTGTTGGGTGAAAGCGCCAAACCTGAATGGCTTGCAAATGTAAACCCGCTTGTAGTTGTTCTTTTTGTTGTTCTGGTTACACAATTAATGAGAAAGAGAAAAGCGGTAACATCAATTTTTGTAGGAATGCTATTGATGCCCTTTTCTGCTTTTGCTATGTCGCTGGGACAAAGTTTTGAAGGAGGATTTGCAAATCAAATTTCTATTTTCGGATTGTTTTCGCTTCATCCGCTAACAATGATGATGATTATCGGAATTGCAATTCAAGGATTGGCGGAATGTTTTATCTCGCCGCGTTATCTTGAATATTTTTCATTGCAGGCACCAAAGGGAGAAGAAGGTTTATATCTCGGCTTCAGTCATTTATATAATTTTGTTTCTTCATTAGCCGGATTTATAATGAGCGGATTTTTATTGGATGCTTATTGTCCGGACCCTAAAACATTACCCGCCGGATTAACGGAAGTTCAACGTGCGGCATATTATTCAAATGCCAGTCATATCTGGTATTACTTTCTTGCAATAGGATTTGTAGCGGCGGTAGCTCTTTTTGTTTTTAAGTATGTAACCGAAAAGATTGACAAAAAGAAAGCTTTGCAAGCTTGATGTATATTCTGCGGTTGCAAATATTTGTTTGAATAAAATCAATCAACAATTCTCGCTTCAGAAAGATCATTCACAATAATTTTTTTATGAAACGGAAACGAATAGTTTCCGTTTTTATTTGCCGCAACTATTTTGATCGGGTATTCGCCGGGTATTGGTAAATCAATTTTGACAGATACAATTCCGTATAACTTATCAAACGAAAATTCTTTCTCTTCTTTATTGAAGAAAACTTGAATTGACTTCGGATCTATACCGGAAGAATCCGTAACAATTAATGACATCTTCAAAAGATTGTTCTCAATTTTCAAACTATCCGCAAGAAAATTTATCTCCGGTTTTCCGGCGCGTAAATATTTTGCAACTCCTCTAAAAATTCCCCATGCTTGGATTTTATTAAACTCTTCGTTGTTAAGGCGAAGCTCCTCTATATGGCTTGTGTGAAATGCGCATTCAACTAAAACCGCGGGAATGTTTGTTTTACGAAGCACAGAAAATCCTTCACCGGGATAAATATTGTAATCGGAATAAGTGCCGTCGAAAGAACCCAGTCCAACCGGATTTCTCATAACATAAGAAAGATCCCGTTCAATATAACGGGCAATATCATGATTGCATGGCTCGTACTCGTAGTCACTCTGTTTTGCGTGATAGTAAACGGAAGTATAATTTGTATAATCATCTTCCGCTTTGCCGGGTGCGTTATGATGAATGCTTATAAATATCTCCGCGCCGCTTTGATTTGCGAGTTCAGATCTTAGAGCAAGCGGAACAGTTTTATCTTCTTCACGGGAAATAAATACTTGAGCGCCGGCTTCTTCAAGATATTTTTTTAAGTCGAGTGCTACACGTAAATTTACATCTGCTTCAATTACGCTTCCGTCTTTATTTTTATTTCGCCGGTCTTCTCCGCCGTGTCCCGGATCTAAAAAGAATTTTCTGCCGGAAATGTATTTAGAGTAATCCGCAATTGTTTTTTCCCTCACCGTAATATCTTTCCAATCGGTTGGATATTCATAAAGAGGAATAACGGGCGAAGATGAACAAGCAGATAGCAAAAGCAAAACTAAAATTACTGACGAATTTATGAAAAGGATTTTACGCATCTGTTTCCTTCCAGTGCAAAATTACATTTTGAACAATGATTTAAATTCGGTTTGAATTGTTCGGAATAAATTTTACTTATCGCTTCATTCAATTCGCTGCCAAAGATTTTGATCTCATCACGGTTGATTTGATATGAAGCGGGCTGCCCGGCATGTTTTAAGAAAACTATTCGCAATTCGAACCGGTTATATTCTCTAAAAAGTTTCGATAGAATGTACGCATAAAATTTAAGCTGCGGCAAATAATCAGCCGCTCTCGATGCTAACTGCTCGGGACTAATATTGTCGGTCTTATAATCAATTATAATCAGTTTCTCTTTCTCAATTATCAATTTATCTATAATTCCGTAGAGATAATGTTCTCCCTCTTCACAATAGATTTCAAATTCGTTCTTAAAATTTTTCATCAAAGATATTTCAGAATAGATTGCCGATTTGTAAAATTGTTCAATTTCATCGGCAGTTGTCATTATAAACTTATCTCTCAACACTTCATTTTCGGAAAAATCTTCAGCAGCAATTTTGTTTAAGAGAAATGTTTTCAGTTTCTCACCGCGAATTTCATCTTTGAGAGCGGCGTGAATAAGTTTGCCTTTAAGCTGACCGAACGGTCGCAGTTCATTATCCTCATTCGAGTTGAACTCATACTCATTCGTTTTCTCTTTGATTAATTTGTAAATAGTGGAGTAACCGAGTTCATAAGTTAATTGATATTTAACCGGACATTGAGTGAACATCGAAATTTTTGTAGCGGAAATTATCTCGCTCTTGGGAACGTCATTAATCTTTTGAGTGAGAAGAATTGTATCGCCCTTGCTCTTTTCCGGTTCATCAAGTTTTGAAATCGTCTCGTCAAGTTTTTTTGTTATAGGAATTGTAAGCGAGAGCGGTCTAGTAAATGATTCATATTTATCACCGGAAAACTTCATGAATTCAATTTTTGAAGAAAGCTCCATTTCATTCGCGCTAAAATCTGCCGCTAATCCTTCACTAAATAAATTTAAGAAAGATCCCGGTTTGCAGTTGAATTCTTTATGCGTTGCAGTTATAAAGAGAAAATTTATTGCGCGGGTAACAGCTACATATAATAACCGTTTAACTTCCGCCATATTTTTCCGCCTTATTGTATAATTATAAAGCGCACTTATAGGCGCAGAGGAATAGTTGTTAAAATAATTTTGATCGAGCGGAACCTTGGTAAGCAATCCGTATTTTTTATCAACGCTAATAGATTTTGCCCGGACAGAATCTTCTTGAGTTTTTTGATTGCAGCCGTAAAGAAACACAGCTTTGTATTCAAGTCCTTTTGCTTGATGAATTGTGAAAAGTTTAACAGTATTTTCATCACGGGCAACTTGAGCTTGCCCTTCATCTTCGTAACCTTCAATCGCTTCCCTCAAGAAAACGGTAAAGTCGTATAAATTCTTAAAACTCTTTTTGGAAAACGTTCTTGCGAGTGAAAGCAGTTTTTCGATGTTGGCAAGTTCTTGAGAAGAGTTTTGCTTTGAAGCAATTACAGACCAGTAACCGCTTTCCAAAAGTATTTTTCTAATTAGCGCATAGATTTCACTGCTGAAAACGATTTTCAAATTTTCGGTAAGCATTTCGAATATCTGCTTAAAAGTATTATTCGTTTCCGATCTGCTTTTTAATTTTTCGAAAAATGAATTTCCTTCCACAAGCGATATTTCGTACAACTGTAAATCGGAAAGATTGAAGAATGGTGAGCGGAGAATTCCAACAAGCGCCGAATCGTCATCTTTGTTAAGCAAAAACGCTAAGTAATTATAAATATCGTAGATTGTTTGCCGCTGGTAAAATCCTTTTCCGCCGATTATTGTAAACGGAATGCCGTATTTAACAAAAGATTTTTCCAATTCCGCGAATGAATCTCGTTTGCGGCATAGAACCGCAATTTCATTGAATGTAACAGCATTCATGTTTTGCGAAGAAACGAGCTGAACTATTTTGTTGGCAGTTAAATCACTTTCTGTAACATCACTTTCCTCGTCGGCAAGCAGAAATTCAACGCTCCCTTTTTCACTTTCATCTTTAGCGCAAATTAAACTGCTCTGTGCAACTTCATTGAAATCCGGATTAGCGTTCTTAAACAAATTTGAGAAAAGGAGATTTGTAAAGAGAACAAGCTGAGGCGACATTCTAAAACTATGAGGCAGACTTAAGAGCAATCCTTCTTTTTTCATCTGCCGGATTTCGTTTTTTGTCCGTTCAAAAATTTCCGGTTCAGCATTCCGGAACATATAAATACTCTGTTTCTCGTCGCCAACCACAAATAAATTTCCGCTCTTCAAATTATCAAGTATCGGCATAAATATTTCATATTGAAGTTCGTTCGTATCCTGATATTCGTCAATCATCACATACTTAAACTTTCCGCTCAAAAATTTTTTAACATCGTCTTGAAGAAGAATTCTCTGCGTATAAAGAAGTATATCTTCAAAATCGAGATACCCTTTCAGCTTCTTTTTCTGCGAGTAAAGATTCTTTGTGTAATTATGAATTTTTATAAATGCTTTGCCAAAATGAGCAAGTTCTTTTTCCGCTGCTTCGACCTTTTCCAACGACAGGAAATCATTCAGATCATTGAATAAAGATTCAACTTCAGAAATCTCCTTCTCCGATTCTTCCCGTTTTGAACTTAAGTATCCCCGGTTAAGTATTGTTCCCTTAGTAGTGAGCATCAAATCTTTTATTGAACCAAGAATTGCAAGCTGTTCTATTAATGATTTCTCTTTTGAATATTTCGAAAGGAGTCCGAGTATTTCCAGAGCGGTTTCATTATTTGATTTTTGGCGTAGAACAAATTCGTTAATAAGCCCGATTGTTCTAATTCCATTTATAAG
>JAKAMS010000117.1 GCA_021812745.1 Bacteroidota bacterium
ATAATCCCAACACATCAAGGGAGAGCCGCCGAGAAAATTATTTTTTCTATCCTTGGCGGACCGGGAAAATATTTTGCAAGCAATACATTCTTCGATACAACTCGCGCTAATATTGAATTCACGGGCGCAGAAGCAGTTGATCTTCTTGTGGAAGTGGGAAAGCATCCTGAGCAACGCGCGCCGTTCAAAGGTAATATGGATGTTGAAGCACTCGAAGCGTTCATCAAAAAAACAGGCAAAGAAAATATTCCGCTAGTTGTATTAACAGTAACAAATAATTCCGGAGGCGGTCAGCCGGTTTCGATGCAGAATATCCGTGATGTAAAAGCTGTCTGTAAAAAATATGATTTGCCGCTCTTTCTGGACGCATGCCGTTTTGCTGAAAATGCTTACTTCATAAAACTCCGCGAAAAGGGTTACGAAAATAAATCTGTTCTGGAAATCTGCCAGGAAATGTTTTCATATGCGGATGGTTCAACAATGAGCGCAAAGAAAGACGCTCTAGTTAATATCGGCGGCTGGCTTTCGCTTAACGATGATGAACTTGCTTTAAAGTGCCGCAATCTGCTGATCGTAACAGAAGGATTTCCAACTTACGGCGGATTAGCCGGACGCGACCTTGAAGCAATCGCTCAAGGTCTTGAAGAGATAGTGGACGAACATTACTTGCAATATCGAATTCGCAGCACAGAATATCTCGGCGAAAAAATGCTTGCTGCCGGAATACCAATTATTGAACCGCCCGGAGGACACGCTATTTATGTTGATGCAAAAAGATTTTTGCCTAAGATTCCGCCGGAACAATATCCCGGTCAATCAATTGTTTGTGAAATGTATATTGAAGGCGGAATAAGAGCAGTTGAGATTGGAAGTTTAATGTTTGGTAAATATGATGAAAAAGGAAAATTAATTCCGGCTATGATGGAATTGGTACGTCTTGCAATTCCGCGGCGAGTTTATACACAAAGCCATATTGATTATGTTGCCGAAGTTATGATTGAAGTCTTCAAGAACCGAGATAAAATGAAAGGTTACGCTATAACATACGAAGCTCCGATGCTTAGACATTTCACCGCAAAATTTAAACCGATTTAATTCAGTGGACCATTGCGAAGAGGAATCTCGAATATTTGAGATTCCTCTCTTTGCTCAAAATAAAAGAAGAAAATGAAAAAACATTTCTCATATAAATCACCGCGGCAAATTTGGAGAATCCTTATCTCAGACAGCGATAAATTGATTCTCGAAACACGGGACACGAGCACAAAAGAAGTTTTCTACCTCTGCTACGAATTAGAAAGCGGAAGAGTGATTTTTGCAGATCTTCAGCTTGAAGAAAAATTCTGGCTTGGTATCGAAGCTGTTTACAAGGACATTATTTTTTTTCACAAATTCCCGAAACCGGATTTACCAGGTCATAAGCAGATTATCGCTTTCGACATCGCTTCACAAAAAATTTTATGGATTAACAGCGATTTGTCTTTTCTCTTTGTTAACGACGATGTGGTTTATGGCTTTCAGCAAGGATTTGAAGAACGCTATTTTTTTTCTCTAGATTATCTGAACGGCGAGTTGATCAAAGAGTTTGGAAGCGATTATAAAACGATTAACGAGCTTCGCAATAAAGCTGAAGACGAAAAAGACTGGAGTAGATATATCTATCCCAAAGCTTTTAATAATGAAGAAAACGATCTAAGAATACATGAAGCAATAAAAGCAGAGACAAAGAATCTTGCAATTGAAGGAGAAGTGGAGTATAATCTCTGCGGTAATCTTCTCCTTTTTAATTTTCATTCAAAAGTTTTTGAGGGAAGTTACGTTAATAAATTTATCTCCATGAATTTGGACGATGAAAAAATTCTTCTTAATGAAGTTCTTAACGCGAATGCGTCATCTCTCTTTACGGATTCTTTTTTCGTTTACAAAAATTTTCTTTTTCTGCTTCGCGAAAAAAATGAAGTTAGTATATATGAAATAGAGTAAGATCAAGAGCAAGATTAAGAACAAGGGCACTGCCAAAGGCATCCCCTTGGGAGAATAAGATGGAACCGACTATAGAAGAGAAAAAAATTCTTCTTGATTTTGCCCGCGCCGCCATTCATTCCGTTTTTACTGGTGAAAAAAAGTCTCAACCCGATTATGAAAAACACCCGATTTTTAAATCACACGCAGGCGCGTTTGTAACTTTAACAGAACATGGTCGGCTTCGCGGATGTATTGGCTATATAATATCTGACCAGCCATTAATTGAAACAGTTTATGAAGCGGCGGTTCAAGCATCGCAAAACGATCCAAGATTTCTTCCGGTACAAAAAACCGAAATCAAAAATTTATCGTTGGAAATTTCAATCCTTTCGGAACCGTTTCCTTTAAATAGCTATGAAGAAATTGAAGTCGGCAAACACGGCTTGATACTCGAAGAAAAAGGAAGGCGCGGTCTTTTGCTTCCGCAAGTTCCAATTGAACATAATATGAATCGTGAGCAATACCTCGATGCAATTTGCCATAAGAGCGGATTTCAAACGGGTTACTGGAAAACAAAACAACTTAAACTAAGCGGCTTTACAGCAACTGTTTTTTCCGATTCATCTGTCAGTACGGAGTTAAAATGAAAAATGTCCGTGAGCCTGCGGTTGCCGGTATGTTTTATCCATCTTCCGCTAAAAAATTAAAAGATGAAGTTCAACTCCTTCTTGATATGTATAAATCAGAAGAAAAATTTCAAAATATTTTTGGAATTGTTTCTCCTCATGCCGGTTATGCTTATTCGGGAAGGACTGCCGCAATTGCATTTAACACTCTGGAAAATAAAAATTATAAAACAGTTGTAATTATAGCCCCGTCCCATAAAGAATATTTTCCCGGAATTTCTATTTACAGCGGCGACTCATATAAAACTCCGTTAGGCGAGATTGCTCTTAACAAAGAGATGGTTCAAAAATTAACATCGGACGGAAATTTCATTTTTGAAGGATTGAACGGTCACCGAGCTGAACATGCGGTTGAAGTTCAGATTCCATTTCTTCAGATGATGATAAAAGATTTTTCGATTGTGCCGGTTGTAATGGGAGATCAACGCAAAATATTTATTGACGGGCTAGCACAAAAACTTGCCGAGGTTGTTGATGATGAAACATTGATTGTAGCGAGCTCGGATCTTTCTCATTTTTATTCGAAAGCCGAAGCAGACAGACTTGACTCAATTGTTGAGAAACGAATTGTAAATTTTGATTATGATAGATTGCAGAAAGATTTGGAAGCGGGAGAGTGTGAAGCGTGCGGCGGAGGCGCTATAGTTGCAATGATGAAAACCGCCGATTTGATCAACAAAAGAAAATCTAAAATCCTCTCTCGCACCGATTCCGGAGATGTAACCGGCGATGAAACTGAAGTGGTTGGATATTTAAGTGCTGTGTTGTATGAATAATTATCGTGCTATATCGCGATGTGGCAATTCCGCGCTGAGTTATAGTAGCTAAAAAATATTTTTAAATAGAGTAAATCTTCCTGAATTATTTAACTGGATTTAATTTCAAATGCCTCTTCGAAATTTATTTTTAGATTTCAATTCGTACTTTGCCTCTGTTGAGCAGCAGCTTAATCCTGCTTTGCGCAACAAACCGGTTGCTGTTGTTCCGACAAAAGCCGAGACCACTTGTTGTATTGCCGCGAGTTACGAAGCAAAAAAGTTTGGTATTAAAACCGGTACAATTGTCTCTGAAGCTAAAAAACTTTGCCCCGGCTTAATTATAGTTGAAGCTAATCACCGCCCATATATAGAGTTTCATCATAAATTAGTTGAAACAGTTGGAACATGTCTTCCCGTTGATCAAGTTATGTCTGTTGATGAGATGGTCTGTTCGCTGATTGGTAAAGAACAGAAACGCGAGAACGCAATTGAAATTGCAAAACTGATAAAAAGAACAATCGCAGAAAAAGTGGGAGAGTATTTAAAATGTTCGATCGGTATTGCACCAAATAGATTTTTAGCAAAGACGGCAACCGATATGCAAAAACCGGACGGCTTAGTTATAATTGAAGAAAAAGATTTGCCGCAATGTCTTTACAGATTAAAGACCAGCGATCTAACCGGTATTGGAAGAAGAATGGAAGTGCGTTTAAGACGCCACGGAATTTATACTGTTGAAACGCTTTGCAATTCCTCAAAAGCAAAATTAAAAGAAATTTGGGGCGGAGTAGAGGGCGAGCGAATGTTTGCGCAATTGCGCGGAGAAATTGTTAAAAGACCGCCAACGCATCGCCAGACTGTTGGTCACTCTCATGTTCTACCTCCAAAAGAAAGAAATAAAGAGGACGCTTTCGGAGTATTAAACCGTCTGTTACAAAAAGCGGCAACAAGAATGCGCTATCTCGGTTATGTTACGGGGTCTATGTCTGTTGGTGTAAAATTCCTCGGACATTTAAGGTGGAGAGAAGAGATTAGTTTTAATCACACGCAAAATACAATTACACTTCTGCGAGCATTGGAAAAAGTCTGGGAACATTATCCCGACTTTAAGGAAAAACCTCTTGCTGTTGGAGTAACCTTATTCAAGCTTCTTGATGAAGATCAGAATACGATGATAATTTTTGAAGATTACGATAAAATGAAATCACTTAACAAAGCAGTTGACGGATTGAATAAAAAATATGGATTTTCTTCTGCTTATTATGCCGCAGCACACCCGGCAATTAAATCTGCGCCAATGAGAATCGCATTCACACAAATTCCCAATTTAGAAATAGAAGATGATGAAAAAGAATTTTGATGCCGTTAATTTTTAACCCGGATGTTCAACTCATTTATAATAAGGATAAACCTTCCGGATTAAAGGGTTGTCAAATATGTGTTTAATAAAAGAAGGAATTTAACAATGCGCAGGCAAATCAAAATATTTCTACTCTATTCCTCGATTGTTTTACTGCCGGTAATTCTGTTAGCCGGTTGCACTTCTTCCAGACTGATTGATTCTTGGAAAGACCAAACATATAAACGCGGCGCAATGAAAAATGTTTTAGTGTTGGCAATCAACAACAATAAAACCAAACGAAGAATCTGGGAAAATTCATTTGTTACCGCTTTAAGAGAAAAAGGAATAAAAGCTATCCCTTCTTACAGGTATTATCCAAATGACGTACCCGAAGAGAAAGATATTCCTGAACTTTTCAAAGATAATTATGATGGAATAGTTCTAATCCAAAAAGTGAGCGAAGAGAATAAAAAATACCGTATTCCAGGCGATCTTTACTTTCAGCCGATTGGATTTAGAAGGTGGTACGCAAGAGGTTATATGGTAATAAGAACACCCGGTTATATTGAAAGAGAAACTATAACTCAAATAGAGACTACTCTCTGGGAGCCAAGCGAAGATGGAAAGATGATCTGGTCGGCAATTACGGAATCGGTAAATCCGTACTCTCCGCAAACTTTCAGCAAAGAAGTTTCTGATATTGTGATTCCTAAAATGATTAGAGACCGGATAATTATACCCAGAAGAAAATAAATTATTCGGGGCGGAATAAAATCCGCCCCAAGTTTATTATTAACGGTAACCTGCTTTTTCTAGATCTTTAATTGACTTAAATGGGAATGGAGGATTCAGATATTCTCCAATGAATTTGTAAATTTTCATCCTAATTTCTTTAGCAAGTTTTGTATCAATGCGGTCAAAGCTATGTCCCCCCGGTGCGTCTTTGAAAATTTCATAATCAAATTTTTTGCCTGCGGCTTTTAATGCTTCAATCAAATGTTCAACTTCAAGAACGTATACGTCATCGTCATTAGTGTTTGTGTGAATAAGAAGAGGTGTTTCCAAATCTTTAACATAATTAACCGGCGAACGTCTTCTGTATTCATTTACATCTTGATTAACTGTTTTACCGATATGAAACTTAGCAGAGAATTCATCTTCGTACGATTTGCCGTGAGAACCTAAACGAAGAATCAGATCGCTGACCGGTACTCCGGCAAAGGCAACCTTATAATCGTTCGGATGTTGAAATATATCCATCAATGCAATCAACCCGCCGTGGCTCCATCCGGTAATACCAACGCGGTCTTTATCAACAATGTCGTAATTTTCAATCATCCATTCACGTGCAGCGTTATTATCGTCAACTTCCAATCCGCCGTAATCAATTTTTTCGTAAAAACTTTGACCGTATCCAGTACTGCCGCGGTATTCCGGTGCTACAACAATGTAACCTTGAGCCATCATTTCGCGGATGATGTGAGTGTGATAAGTTGTGAAGTCTCCATGAACTCCGCCGTGAGGAAGTACAATAAGCGGATATTTTTTGCCGCGGTCGATCTTAGTTGGAATAAAAACATAAGCCCAAAATTTAAGCGGATTATTTGCGCCCATTGCGGTTGGGTTTGGAATTTTTGCCGGAGGCGGTCCGACTATAAAAACTTTTTCAATGTTTGCTACATCTCCAACTTTGTTATACCATTGAATATCGTCAATCGCTTTTGCCAATTGATCTAGACGGTGATCTAGTGATTCAAATTTCTTTTCGATTAATTCATTTGCAGATTTCTCTTTCTCTTGTGCCGGATTCTGAATTGAGAACATAACAAAAAACAGAAATGTGCAGGTGATTAATTTAAATGATTTCATAAATCATCCTGTATTAGTTTTAATGACAAGTTAAATTACAGAGTAAAACTTTTCTCTTCCAATAATTTTTTTATTATCATTCCAATTATATTTAACACAAAATGAACTTTGGCTGGTTAACAAATGGAAAATTTTAAGAATAACAAATCACTCTCCTCAAAAGAGAAAACGGTAAATCTATTCTTAGTTGGGCCGGGAATGGTGGGCGGAGCTTTTCTGGAATTGATAGTTAAACGCAAAAGCTATCTCTCCGAACGATATAATATAAAAATTAATCTTTCCGGATTGACGAACAGAAAAAATATGTTATTTGAAAAAACGGGAATTGATCCCGGAAATTGGAAAATGTTATTGCTGAATTCGCAAATGGAATCTGACGTTGAGAGCTTTATTGAAAAAATGAAAGAGATGAATCTGCCGAACTCTGTCTTTGCCGACTGCACAGCGAATGACGGCATGGTGAAATATTATTTGTCCATATTAAGTTCGGGAATATCAATTGTTACGCCGAATAAAATTGCAAACACACAAAGTTATGATCAATTCATTGCATTGAGAGAAACATCTGTGAAACACAAAGTTCAATTCAGATACGGAACTAATGTTGGTTCTGCGCTCCCATTCATCAGTACATTAAAAGACATCGTTTCCAACGGCGATGAGATCTCGAAAATAGAGGGAGTTTTTTCCGGAACACTTAGTTTTATTTTTAATTCTCTAAAAGAGAAAGACAGCTTTAGCGAAGTCATAAAAACAGCACAGGAAAAAGGATACAC
>JAKAMS010000118.1 GCA_021812745.1 Bacteroidota bacterium
ATAAACTTTTTAGCGAATATTTAAAACTTCCTTTGATGCTGAAAGACAAAATCTTAATAAGAAAATTTGATACCGCCCGTATTTATGAAATTATGAAACGTGATAAGAAAGGACGAGATCACAAAATTAAATTTGTGTTATTGCAAGATATAGGACATGTTGCGGTTGATGTAGAAGTCAGCGAGAGCGATGTAACTCAGTCTATACAACAGGGGTTGAATTATTTTATTCAACAGTAATTGATTGGAAACAATTGATGAAGATAAAATCATTTTTGATTTTTGCGCTATTCCTAATCTTTGCTGTTAATATATTCTCTCAAACAGAAAGAGAAACCCGTGCGGTTTGGGTTGCTACAAATTTTAGATTAGATTGGCCTCCTCCGACTTTTGACCAGCAAAAACAGAAACAAGCTCTCATCGAAATTTTAGATAACATTAAATCCAAAAACCTAAACACAGTTTATTTCCAAGTTGCCAGCAATGGTACAGTGTTATTCAAATCTTCATTCGAACCTTTCTCACCATATATAACCGGAGAAGTTGATGGAGCCGCATCATACGATCCTCTTAAATTTGCAGTTGAACAAGCGCATAAACGCGGTTTGGAAATTCATGCTTGGGTTAATGTTGTTAAATGTTTCAGCGGAACAGAATCAAACATTCTGAATAATTCGAATCATATCTCTAAAAGAAAACCCGAATGGATTGTTGAAGATATTCGAGACGGTCAAAAAAGTTTATGGCTGGATCCCGGTCTTCCGGAAGTGCGCGAATACATTTCAGAAATGATCGCCGAGATGGTTGAGAATTATGATATTGACGGCGTACATCTGGATTATCTCCGTTATCCCGGTAAAAATTTTGAAGATGAATTTTCTTACAGTGTCCATGGAACAGGTCTCTCGCGTGACGAATACCGAAGAAAAAATATTACAGATCTTGTAGAATTAATCAGCAAAAAAATAAAAGCTGTTAAACATTACATAAAACTTGGCGTGGCTCCTATTGGTATTTATAAAAATAAAAACGGAACAAACGGCTGGGAAGGATACACGGAAGTATATCAGGATTCCCGCGATTGGTTGAAGCGTGGAATAATAGATTATGTTGCGCCTCAAATTTACTGGGGCTTTAACGATAACCCTCGGTTTGGCGCGGTTGCAAAAGATTGGGTGGAAAATTCTTACGGGCGTAGTGTTGTCCTTGGTATTGGTGCTTATAAACCGAGTGTAAAACCGGATATGGATCAGATGATACAATATGCTCGTTCAATCAACGCAGACGGCGTTTCGTTTTTCCGTTATGAAAATATTAAGGATACGGAATTCAATTCGTTCCAATATAAAACTTATCCGGCTGTAATGGCCTGGCTCGATGGCGTTTATCCAGAACCTCCGGCGAATCTTAGTTACAGAAGAAATCAATCAGCACAAAATTTATTTTCACTGAGCTGGGATTATCAAAAAATGAAATCGCAAAACGACAGTATCAGGTATTTCGCTTTGTATAATCTTCCTAATTCAAATTCCGAATTGCTCGCGGATTATCTGTTTGACGTTATTCCGGCTGATAGATCTTCTGTTACACTTGCTATTGATAAACCGAAACGCGCTAATTATTATTTTACATTGAAATCAGTTAGCAAATTGTGGAATGAAAGTATCGAATCATCGAACGTGATCTCAATTAAATTTCCGCAGTTAATTGCACTTGCGGAAGTTGATGATCTGCTGAATAAACCTGTGCTAATCAAAGACGCGAACCGGAAATCAACTGTCCTGCTTTACTCCAAGGAGAAAGAAAAAATTGAAATTATAGGTGTAAAGGAAAAAACAAATAATATTCTCCTTTCGGGAAACATATTGCCCGGTAAAAATGTATTATCTCTTGTAAATGATTTATCTGGTTACCGTTCAATCAAAATTTCATTTAAGTCGTCTCATAAAGAAGTTGAGTTGAAGCTATAATTCACAAATATTCTTAAATTATCCCCGCGTCTTTGCATTAAAATGACGAAGCTCAAAGCGCATAATATTTCAAAATAAAAATCAAAACAAACTATGACCAAGAAAAAAAATCAACCGAGAAAAAATCTTTTAATGCAGATTGGAGTTGTAATTCTTCTGATTGCATTTGTTGTATATTTTATTTTATCAAACGTATTGGTTAGAAATGAAACCTCAAATAAAGATTTGGATAAAGCAGTGGGCACTAAAACGGCATTCTCGTTCGTAAAGGAAGGTGAATTATTATTCACTAATTCCAAAGGTGATACTATCACCAAAATTGATATTGAAATTGCCGATGATGATGAACAGCGTACAATGGGTTTAATGTACCGTGATAAAATGGATGAGAACCAGGGAATGCTTTTTATTTTTGATACCGAAGAATTACAAGCTTTCTGGATGAAAAACACAATCCTTCCGCTCGATATTATATTCGTAAATGCTAAAATGGAAATTATTAAGATTCAGAGGAATGCGGAACCATTTTCCGAAAAATCATTACCTTCAATAAAACCGGCTCAGTATGTTGTTGAAGTTAATGCCGGTTACTGCGAAAGACATGGCATTAAAGAGGGGGACAAAATTGCATGGCGAAAGGAATAGTTTGCGTGAAACGGAAGACGTGAAAGGTGAAACGCTAGAAACTAGAAATTTTACTTCTTACAGTTATTTCATTAGTACGAATTTTTTTGTTTGAGTGAATGAACCACTTTGTAAACGATAAAAATAAACTCCGCTTGTTAGATTGGTCCCATCAAATTTTAGTTTGTAATTGCCAGATGCTTTTTCTTCATTTACAAGTGTTGCAACTTCGCGACCCAGCATGTCGTAAACCTTTAACGTAACATGTTGTAGAGATGTAATATGCAACGTCTCTACTGGAATTGAATATTTTATTGTTGTAGTAGGGTTAAACGGGTTGGGATAGTTTTGGGAGAGGGAATAATCAGTAACAAGATTGTTGGAGTTTGAATCCTTAAAGCCAGTTCCGTCTACATATATTGTATCTTGAAAGACCAAAACATAATGCTGATTTTTAAAAAAATAATAAAACTCATCAGATAAATAACCAGAAGAAGCAGGCCAAAAACTGATTTTATGAATGCGTGATTCGCCTGGTTTGAGTAGATCAAAATCATATTCATCAACAAAGCTAACCCAACCGTTTATCTTTTGTTCACTTGAAATATAAATTGATTCTGGACCATTATTAGTGAAGACAATAGAAGTATCTCTACCTTTCCCGGGTTCAGTTTTAGGAAAAGAAATTTTATGAAGATTTATATTGACATTTCCTTTTCGACCAGAATAACCCCATATGACAAAAGTTTTAGGATTTTCACGAGAATTATTAAAAATAGAAACTGTTCCTTTAAAATAATTTGTTGATAATGGTAAAAATAAAATTGTATCAATAACAGTTCCATTAGGTTTTAAAAGAAAATTTTTATTTCTTTTTGAAAAAAAAGGATTATCAATAGTAATGCTATCTATTCTTAAGTCTATATTACCAATATTTGTAATTGGGAAGATATATTTAACGACATTATTGTTTAACGTATATAAATGATCATCAACCCATCCAAGATTTATTACTGGTTCGCCATAAGCAATTCCAGTTATGGGAATGCTATTTACACTATTAATACTATTGCTGTTTATTACAAGAGAAGTATTAATAGTAAGCCCCACATCCGATGCAAATCTAACTTTTAGTATTCCACGAGACTCGGGCATTATATAGAATGGATTCTCAAAAAGTGTAAATTTAGAAGACGGAAGGATTATACTTGAAATGAATAATGGTTTCAATCCATCATTTCTTATTTCAATCACTGTATCTTTAGGAGTTCCAAATGGGGTTTTAATGATGTATTCATTTTTTACAAATGATAAATAAGGTTCTTTATATTGTCTTATGAATTCTTTCAACCGAAATGAGTTCTTCCACCATGAAGTATATAAATTTTTACTGCACTCCATATAAGTAATTCCACTATCCTTTGAACATTGGTATGTTGCTATATCAACAGTGCCTTTTTCTGGGAGACTAGAATGTAAAAAATCAAAAGTGTAGAAAGCTTTTCCCTGATCATTGGTTATAGAAAATCTATTGAATTTGAATTTATCACTATCTGAACGAGCAAAAAGAAAAACAGATTTTTCAATGAATTTTGAAACGATTAGTTGGTGATTAGAATTAACTTCTATTATATCAAAAGAACTAGAATCTTTATATGTGGTCCAAAGACCCGTACCATAACCAGATTGATGAATCACCCATTTTTGGTAAAAATGCCATATAATTGAATCAGCTGAAACATCTTTTCCAATTATTCGATACTCAAAAATTCCATCAGAGGCATTTTGGTAATGAGGCATTACTGATTGATATGATTGATAAAAATTATAAATCCATCTGTTCCCAATTTCTAATGGGAAAATATCAGATGAAGAGTTTTGCTGACAAAAAATACTTGTGCTTATAAAAAATAATAATATAGTTAAGCTTTTCTTCATTTAAGTATAGTTGTTATTTCATTAAAATTAGTTTTTTTGACTCGCTGTAATTTCCGGTCCGTAATCTATAAAAATAAGCTCCGCTAGATAAATTACTTCCGTCAAATTTTATTTCGTAATTACCTGGTGCTTCTTCTTCGTTAACAAGAGTTGCAACTTCTCTTCCGAGTATATCGTAAATTTTTAAGGTAACATGTTGTAGAGACGAGGCAAGCAACGTCTCTACCGGAATGGAATATTCTATTGTTGTGCTCGGATTAAACGGGTTGGGGTAGTTTTGTGAAAGAGAAAAACTTAAGGGTAAAATTTGTTGCTCATCTTTTATTCCAACAATATAATCTTCTAATATTTCGCCATACTTTATTCCGTTTAAAATAAAACCACGTAAATTATACCACCCTCCATAATATTGATTTCCCAATTCGTTGTATAATATGAATCCTAAACTATCATAAAGGACATATGGAGTATTATAAATAGAACCGCCCTCGTAGATTAAAAGAAGATTTTTCTTTAGAAATGTCTGTTCGTAATTTGTACTTGCATCCTTTGTAAAATCGAATGATAATTTTTCGTACATATGATTAAGAAACGGACCTATAAAAGAAATTTTGTCTCCAGTCTGACTAATAAAACACGAATCATGCAATTGGAAATTATTATTACCGATAGCTTCGTAAATAGCAATTTTCGAATATTTCAGTCCATCATTACGTAAGACTTTTTCTTTAACTTCCCAAATCGAACGCCAACTTTCGGAACTGTATGGCATACCTGTATTATTATATGAGTAATACTTATAAAACCATTTATTACCAATCTCGAGTGGTAATTTAGAAATGGTTTTTCTATTAGTGATTTCAAATTGTAGAGATGGTTCTGTTATAAGAGAATAGTCAATTGACAACGCTCTTATTCTACAATATTTAGAGATTGTATTCGGTATTTTCCAATGAATTACTTGAGTTAAAATTTTGTTGGAATCGGATTCTATTGTGCTGTGATTTATCCAGTTCTGTCCATCATCTGTTGAATATTGGAAAATTACTCTGGGGATATATCTGCAATAAAAGGAAATATCTTTTGTGCTATCGACTTGGCATACTGTCCATATCCTACTAGCGAATTGAATTGATAAATAAGAGGGCTGTCTGATTCTAAAGAAATCGGATTCATCTCTGATTTGTGGGTTGTTGACATCAAAAATATTTACCCGAAAAGTACCGTCTAGATCTTGGGGAATCGAAGCACTGAATTGCTTATCACTAAGTGGAACATCCCATTCACCACCAAAAAGAACCTCGCGTTCATTATATCCGCCGTTATATGTTATCTGGATGTGTACTTTTGAATTAGAAGAATAATTGCAGTCCCATTTTATCTGTAAAGGATTTGTAGATAAAAATTTGTCTCCTCCTTTTGGGCTAATAAGAGTAATATTTCTTACTTCTTTTAAAATGTTAAAAACGTTATCACTAATATCAGATATACCAAAGGAGTATTCGGTAAGTTTAATTAAACATTTTGGTGAAGAAGAAAGATCGGGAGTTTTCCATAAGTATTTTAGATCGGCTATTTTTATTGAATCAGCAATCAAATTCCAACTTAGTCCTTGGTCAGTGCTGAATTCTAACTTTCCTTTTGAATCAGATAGATTTGACTGGCTCCATGATATTTCATATTGATAATTTGCATATAGAGTATCGCCACCGTTAGATTTAATTACCGTTAAGGTTTTCGTCGAATCATATTTACAAATCTGACCCAAATATTCATTAGTGCCGGCATTAGCTGTTCCTATCATCCAGATATGGTTTTTATCAACAACATTATAGGCGTTGATATTAAAAGAGGACTTCCTTTCGGGCGAATTAAAAACATTTAGTTTTGTCCAATTGATTCCGCCATCATTGGTTCTCCAAAAATTTTGGTATATACTATTAAAATTTTCCCTAAAAAGTCCGAAACCTAAATAATCATCAATAAATAAAAATTTATTAATGGCAAGAATTTCATCATGATTATTATAAAGAATTGTCCAGGTTTTTCCTCCATCAGATGTTTTGCCTAAACTATTATATAAATTAGCCCAGCCAACATTTTCATTTTTAAAAAATATTTCATAACAACGCTCAGACCAATTTTTTATTTGCCAGGATTTGCCTCCATCAATTGTTTCGTAAATACCCGCTGTTCCTAAAAACCAGCCTACCTTTTCATTCACAAAAAAAGATTGAAACACCCAATCATCATGGAATTTATCTTCCCATGACTGCCCGCCATCACTGGTATAGAAAATTGCTTGTCCACATTGTACCCAACCAGCAGATTTATTTAAGAAGAAAAGATTTATGGGATTAAAGAAACTGGAATTGACCGGGATTTTTCCCCATGTAAGGCCGCCATCATTGGTTTTATAAATGGAGAAATTTCCAATTGCATAACCAAAATTGTGATCAAAAAACTGTAAACCCGAAAAAGAAATGGGTGTTGAAACTGTAATCCATGTATTACCTCCATCAATTGTTTTAAGAATTGAATTTTGGTTAGTGGATACAAATCCAACATGTTCATCAACAAAATCAATAGCTACTAATAACTGCTTGATGTTTTTTTGAGTGATCCATTGTGCGTTGATTTTAAATAATGTTAATAATATAAAAATAGATACATAATAAAACTTTTTCATCAGACATTCCTTTTATTTCATCAGCACAAATTTTTTTGTTTGACTGAATGAACCGCCCTGCAATCTGTAAAAATAAACTCCGCTTGAAAGATTACTTCCATCAAATTTTACTTCGTAATTGCCGGGCAGTTTTTGCTCGTTACAAGTGTAGTAACTTCTCTTCCAAG
>JAKAMS010000119.1 GCA_021812745.1 Bacteroidota bacterium
CGAGCTTCATTGTAGTTGTAGTTTTTCCTGAAGACGAAGGACCGCTTACCATAACCATTCTAAGTTCCGCGGCTCTCTCTTTGATCAGCTCAGCTGCGGTATCAAGCTGTGTTTCATATAACGATTCCGCTTCGTGTACTATTTGCGGAAACTCACCGTTTTTAATTCTTGTGTTTGTTCCTTCAACAGTGTTAAGCCCATGTGCAACCGCCCAATCAAGCGAGCGCCAAACTTTTTTCCATGGAATCAGCTCGTTCGGCTTTGAAAAGTGACGTGAATTTTCTCTTCTTCTTTGCGCCGCTTCTTCTCTGTAAAGAATAAATTCCTTTGCCACTTTGGCGTGCCCGTTTTCAATCAAAACTTTTTCTATTATATCCTGAATTTCTTCAACGTGCGGTTTGTAACCCTCTTCAAATGTTTGTTCCAAAAGAACAACCACCTGCTTAGCAAGCTCAGCAGCTTTTTCTTTGTCGCGCCCGCCTACAGAAACTGCTGCTCTATAAATTACGTTCGCTATCCGGTCCGGATTGAAAGGAACAACAGCACCGCTTCGTTTAATTACAAATTTGAATTTACTCATTCCAACTCCATTGATATTATTGATGCAAAGTTAACGTGTTATTTTATAACTATAAACACATTACTCATTAGAAATAAATTTTTTATAGTGAATGCAGAATTATTAAGGCAATATCTTTTCTGCATAAGATAATACTGAAGGCGATCCTCCCGTATGCCAGAATAAAACAGAATCTCTGTTGTTAAACTCACCGCGTTTAATCATATCAACCAAAGCGCCAAATGCTCTGCCGGTATAAACGGGGTCTACAAGTATTCCTTCCGTTTCAGCCAATAGTTTGATTGCCCCTTTTTCCAATTCACCAACAACACCGTAACCCTCTCCAAGAAATTCGTTTCTAAGAATGAAATCATCTTTCGTAAAAGTATGATCTACTCCCAAAGATTTTACAGATCTGTTCGTAAGATTCAACAGATGATCCGGATAAACAAGGCCACCAAATTCTTCTTTGTCAATTTCAACACCAATCAAAATATAATTCTGATTGTAAATATATTTGCCCAGAACAAGTCCGGCGTGAGTTCCTCCAGAACTCGATGCAAAGACAATGTGAGAAATTTTTTCGTTTATTTGCTCCAGCTGAGTTTTCAATTCCTTAACCGCTTCAACAAAACCAACAATACCAATCTCATTAGAGCCTCCGTAAGGAATAACATACGGTTTCTTGCCGAGCCTAATTAATTCTTCGGTAATTTGCGGAATCTTCTCGCCTTTGCGAAAAACTCCTGTCCAGTGAATATGCGCGCCGAATAATATATCTAACAAAAAATTTCCCTTGGGTATTTCCGGTTCGGAACCACCAAGGACAAGATGGCATTCCAATCCGCATAATGCACTTGCCGCGGCAGTTTGCCGGCAGTGATTAGATTGTTCGGCGCCACCAGTAATAATTGTATCACATCCTTTTGAAATAGCGCCGCCAATCAAAAATTCCAGCTTGCGTGTTTTGTTGCCGCCAAAAGCCAAACCGGTTAAGTCATCGCGCTTAATGAATATCCGTGGTCCTCCCAATTTCTTTGATAAATGTTTTAATTCTGAAATTGGTGTTGGAAAAAATCCCAATTGTGTTTTAGGCAAGTTGATATTTATCATTTGGTATAGCCAACTGTCTGGGAAAGAATTATTTTTTGATCGCCTCTTAGCTTTAAGACATCGGCTAATTTTGATTTATCAATAAGACCTCTAACAACACAACCTAAATTTTGAGACGCACAATAGAGATAAACATTCTGAGCAATAAATCCGGCGCCTGCCGAAGTCCACATTAATTTAGTTTCATCATTGTCGTTTGATTTGATTTTTGCGTAATCGGAAACGTAGAGAAGATTAACCGGTGCCGTCTTCACAAAATCCTGCACACCGAAGAGCGGGCGCAAATCACCCGATGCGATTGGAGATAACATATGTTCCTTAGCTTCGTACAAATATACGCCATCGTCGAGCGCTACATAAACATCTATCTCCTGCCAGTTTCTCGCGGATGGAGCGGTGCGCTTACCAGATTGTGGACGGTTAATTCCGTATGCAGCCCACAATAAATTTGAAAGCTCTTGAAGAGGCAGCGGTTTAGTATCGAATACGCGCGAAGATTGACGCAGGGTAAGTGCCTGCATTAACGGTTTGCCAATCTCTTTTTGCGGCGGCGGCAGTAGAACCGTAATTAATTCCTGGGCGTTAAGAACTGACGATAATAACAAGAACACGAAAAATATTTTTTTCATATACTCACCTATGCTTTGTTAAAATTAATCTATTCATTATTAATAACAATCTCGTTCATTCAGAAAAAATATTATAATGAATTATCCGTCTCAGATAACAGATAAACCGCAAATGATGCAAGCCAATGCTCGCCTTCATAATTTCCGCTTGCGATATTTGATAAACCCGCCTTCGCATGTTTCTGCGCAGATGAATAAAGAATTTTTTTTAGTTTACTACTCTCGGGTAAATTTAGAGATATCCCGTACATACACCACGCTCTGCTTAAATTCAATCCGTCAAGATGAACTAGTTTAGGATCGGTTCTATCGGTTACAACTGCAGGTTCAAGAAGGTTTTTTGTTCTGCCAATGTTAGGCATAAATTGATTAAACCATTTTAGAAAATTAGCCGGTTTAAGAATTCTTCTCATCAGATCAGCTTCCATTAGCCCGGGCGAAAAGAAATCTTCGCCTCCCGGTTCCCATTTAGGATCGTAGCCCTTATCATTCTTATAATAAGCAAGGGCCCTTTCTACAAGAAGATCTTCCAATTTTTTGTTTTGTGCTTTGCGGGCATAGTCTAATGCGAAAGCAATTCCAAATGCTGTGTTCGGATGAACACCGGTTCGAATGGGATAATTTTGTTTAGGAAGGAAACTTAAATAATTCTCAACCAATGCGTCTGTCAGCGGTTGCAAATTCTGGCTCCATTTTTTACCGTCCGCGTCATTCCATCCAATTAATTCCTCCTGAAGTTTTAGCAGCCATGCCCAACCGTATGTCCGTTCGAAAGATTTTCGGTTTTCCTGATTTAAGTATTCAACTTCGGTTTTAATATTTTCTGCGGTTAAGTTTTCGTTAAGCGCTTTTCTAATTGTTTGAGAGATTTCAATATTGGGATATTTCTTCAGAAGACGAACCAGCATCCAATGCCCGTGCACTGATGAATGCCAATCGAAGCAGCCGTAAAATGCCGGATGCATTGCCGAAGGAGACAGAACCTCTTTGGCGTTGTTCATTACATGATCAAGTTTATTTGGGTATTCTTTCTGAACACATTTTAACGCAAGCTTTGCAAAGCCGGCGGCAACGTTTTCATTTAAATTGTTTTTCATAAACTGACCTTTGGAATTTTGCTGCGATATAATTCTTGAAGAGAAAAGGATTATAGTAAAAAGTAAAACTGTGTAAACAAACTTTTTCACTTCTCCTCCGATAAAAAATATTTAGAACAATTTTTATTTAGTGCTGTGCGACTTTTGCGCGGTGAATATTAATGGTTTTCCAAACATTACCTGTTACATAAGCTTCGTGTTTTAACCACAGCTCATTCAGCTCCTCGCGGGAAGGATAATCGCACACAATCATAGAGCCGATCATTTTTCCATCATCATCTAAAATTGCAGATGCGTAAAGCCACTTGCCTTCGTCGAACATTTTTTGAGCATTTGTTAAGTGGTTTTCTCGAACCGCCATTCTTCTCTCCAACGCTTTCTCGTCCGTGCCGTCATAAGCTATAACTATAAACTGCATTCTGAACCTCCGCTATTTTTATCCGTTAACCAACTTCATTCCAGACTCGCTTTTCCTTTCCCCTTTTATTTTCTTTGCAAGGGAATTGATTCTGCCAAGCTCGTCTGCAGTTAATTTGATTTCCGTCGAATTAATATTTTCGATTAAATATTTTTCTCTCTTTGTGCCGGGAATTGGAAAAATATCTTCTCCCTGTGCCAACAACCACGCTAACGCAATCTGACTTGCCTTGCATCCTTTCTTATTTGCAATTTCTTCAAGTTCTTCAACAATTTTTAGATTTACTTTGAAATTATCTTCTTCAAATAGCGGCACTTTTTTTCTGAAATCGTTTTGATCGAACATGTTTGTGTCTTTTACTTTTCCGGTCAAGAATCCTCTTCCCAGCGGGCTGTAAGGAACAACAGCAATATTTAGTTCACGGCACGTTTGCAAAATTTTGTTTTCAATATCTCTTACCCAGATTGAGTATTCCGTTTGTAATGCTGTAACCGGATGAATTTTATGTGCGCGCTTAATACTTTCGGCAGACGCTTCGGAAAGTCCGATATATTTTATTTTCCCTTCCTTAACCAGATCCGCCATTGCACCGACAGATTCTTCAACCGGTACATTAGGATCTATTCGATGAAGATAGTAGAGGTCAATGCAATCAATTCCAAGTCTCTGCAGACTGGCATCACAAGCGCTCTTCGCATATTCGGGTCTGCCGCTAATTCCTGCTTCATTGGGAAGAAATCCGAATTTTGTGGCTATGATTGCTTCGTTTCTTCTCGCCTTCAGCGCTTTGCCAACTAATATTTCATTGTGACCATTGCCGTAAACATCGGCGGTATCAAAAAAATTTAATCCGTTATTAAGTGCTGTGTGTATAGTTGCGATTGATTCTTCATCATTTGTCGGACCGTACCACTCGGACATACCCATGCAGCCCAATCCAATTATTGATGCATTTAAATCACTTTTGCCAAGTTTTCTTTTAATCATTTTCCTTTTTCCTTCTTTCTTCATTACTTCATCACTTTACAATTTCTACAACATCTTCTTTATTAGGAACAACACACAAAAATTCAAACGGTTCTTCTCCCAAAGTTGTATAGGAATGTGGAACTCCAGCCGGAATGAAAACAACATCATCTTTCTTAGCAACAAATTTGTGTTCTCCAATTACAACATCGGCTTTACCATTTAGAATAAGTTGTTCGTGTTCAACTGTGTTCGTATGCATCGGCATTCCTCCGCCGGGCTGAATGGTAAATTTGCGCATTGCAAAATTCGGAGCTTCTTTCGAACCAATAAGAACCTGCTTTGTGGTTTTAGTTCCTGCGGTTACTTCTTCTTTAGGAACTTCGCCTATTTTTTTTACCGGCATATTTTACCCTTCAGAAAATTTATAAATTACAGTAGAAAATTTAACTAAAAGCACAATTAGATTTTAACCGATAATAACTTTTCGTAATTTTCTGCCGGCTTATAAGATGCCGGCAATTTTACTAATTAATATCAGAGTCTGTTATGAAATTTATCAAACTGTTTTTTGTCATCTCACTTTTTGTTTCGTCATTAATGATTGCGTCAACAAAAGGAAAAATTCTTACAACCGCAGAAAAAACAAATTTTGAATCTACTTCACGTTATACGGAGGTAATGGATTTTTTCAAACAATTAAAAAAGATTTCTTCTAACATAAAAATGGAATCAATCGCCAAAAGCATAGAAGGAAGAGATATTCCTCTAATAATAATGGGAAAGCCTCTGCCAAAATCATATAAAGATATTAAGAAAGATAAGAGGATTGTAATATATGTTCAGGCAAATATTCACGCCGGCGAAGTTGAAGGAAAAGAAGCAATTCAAATGCTCGCCAGAGATATCTTGCAAAAAGAAACCCCCGACTATTTAAAAAATGTTCTGCTTCTGATCTGCCCGATTTTTAACGCAGATGGAAACGAACAGATTAGCAAACTGAACAGAACAAATCAGAACGGTCCGGTTAACGGTGTAGGCGTTCGGTATAACGGACAGATGCTTGATCTTAACCGCGACGCGATGAAAGTTGAAACGCCGGAAGTTTACGGATTGATTACAAACGTTCTGAAAAAATGGGATCCGGCAATAATGCTCGATCTTCACACAACAAACGGATCGTATCATACCGAACCTTTAACTTATACATGGATGAATAATGGAAACACAGACAGAGTTTTAGTTAATTACATGCGCGACAAAATGGCGCCGTGGTTGAAAAAAACAATTACGGAAAAGTATTCAACACCGAATGTTTTTTACGGTGAGTTCAGAGATATGCGCGACCCGAGTAAAGGATGGGATTCATACGCTTTCGAACCGCGGTACATTGTTAATTACGTCGGCTTGAGAAACCGCCTCTCTTTATTAAATGAGAATTATGTCTATGCTGATTTTAAAACTCGTGTTTTCGGCTGTTACAGTTTTCTTAAAGGAGTTTTGGATTACGCTTCCGCGAACAAGGATGAAATAAAAAAAATGATTAAGGATGCAGATGAAAGAACTGTTGCGCGCGGAATGAATCCGGCAGAAAAAGATTCTTTCGCTGTTGAGTTTGTAGAAAAACCAACTCCAACGCCCGAAGTTATTAACGCATATGAAATGGAAACTATAAAAGACGCAAACGGACGGGAAAGATTACATCCAACCGATAAGGTTAAACAAGTTACTGTTCCTTATTACGCAGATTATTTTATGAAACGCGGCGTGCAATATCCTTATGCATACATTATTACTATTCCCGATGCGCAAGTTGTAAAACTTTTGAAGACACACGGAATAAAAATTGAAACGCTTGAAAAACCGGTTTCTCTTGATGTGCAGACTATCAAGATTAAAGAGTTAAAACCAGCCCCGCGTTTGAATCAAGGTCATTATAATAATTCCATCAAAGTTGATTATATAAAAGAGAGAAAAGAATTTGCCGCGGGAAGTTTAATTATACGAACCGCTCAGCCGCTTGCAAATGTTGCCGCGTATCTGCTGGAACCCGAGACCGACGATGGTTTGCTTCTCTGGAATTATTGGGATAAATATTTGGTACCTCAATGGGGCGGATCTTTTTTGCCATACCCTGTTACAAAAGTTTTAACGGTGCAGGAAATTCCTTCGAAAGAGATAAAATAAATTAATCGGTGGGGGCTCTACACTTTGAGCCCTCATTTTACATTTTTGTTTTTGAAGCGAGCCATTCATAAAGAGAACCGGGAATCAATCCGACAATCCGCGTTAATAAAACCATTTGCCACGGAAACTGAATTATTCCCTTCTCTTTTTTGATTCCATCTATAATAATGCGAGCCGCTTCTTCCGGCTCCATTAGAAAAGGCATCTTGAAATTATTCTGCGCGGTCATCGGCGTCTTTACAAATCCAGGTTTAACAGTTATAACTTTTATTCCGTACCGTTTTAACTCAACCCTAAGACCTTCAAGATAAATTGAAGCTGCGGCTTTGCTGGCGCAATAAAATCCGCTTCCGGAAAATCCGCGGTTATCCGCAAGCGAAGACACGCCGACTATCGTTCCGCTTTTCTTTTTCA
>JAKAMS010000120.1 GCA_021812745.1 Bacteroidota bacterium
GACAAACCAGCGGATCCATTTTCATGGCATGAAGTGCTCGTATACCTCCGACACCCAAAACCATTTCCTGTTGCATGCGGGTCTCTACATTGCCGCCGTAAAGCGAACGTGTAATTTTTCTATCTTCTTCGGAATTTTCCGGAACATTTGTATCAAGCAAAAATAATGGAACCCGACCAACTTGAATTTTCCAAACTTGCAAAATCACCTGTCTGCCAGGAAAATCCATTTCAATTTTTAACGGTGTGTTATCAAAATTAGTTACAAGAGTCATCGGCTGATTGAAAAAGTCGGTTAGTTCGTAACGCTCCTGTTGCCAGCCGTCATTAGTTAAATATTGCTGAAAATAACCTTCTTTATAACAAAGTCCCACGCCAACAAGAGGCAGACCAAGATCGCTGGCAGATTTTAGATGATCTCCGGCAAGAACGCCGAGCCCTCCGGAATAAACTTGTAAACATTCAGTAAGACCAAATTCTGCTGAGAAATACGCAATGAATTTATCCCCTTCTAACGAATAATTTTTTTGATACCAGCTTCGTTCTTCAATGTAAACATTGAGATGAACATAAACACGATTCATATGAGAAATAAAACTATCATCAGCGGCAACTTCATTCAATCTTTCTTGGCTAATCTTTCCCAGCATCAAAACCGGGTTGTGATGAGTTTCTTCCCAAAGTTTTCGGTCAAGCCTTCTGAATAATTCTATCGCATCATGGTTCCAACTCCACGACAAGTTATAGACAATCTCACGTAAAGATTCTAATTTTTCCGGGAGCGAGGGAACAACGTTGAATCTGCCGATAAAATTTACCATTTACAACTCCATTTTTTAGAAATTTCATTTACTAAACAAAGTTAACATATTTTTCCATTGATAAAAAGACTAGATAAAAACCGGAATTTTTATGGGAACAAATCTTAGGTTTCATTATTAAAACAACCGTAACTAAAGATAGTTATTTACAGTTTTTAAGGTATTAATAATTTGTTAAATTTGATTTACAACAAAAAAGATTGCTTGCAATGAATTACTTGTTAAGTTTCCTAATCGGTTACATCATAGGTTCTTTTCCAACGGCTTATATAATTCTTAAGCGTTTCTTAGATGTTGATATCAGGTCAACAGGATCCGGAAATGTAGGCGCCTTAAATTCATTCGAAGTTTCTAAATCTAAAATGATTGGGATAACGGTATTTACAATTGATTTGCTAAAAGGATTAACCGCAGTATTGCTTGCAAAATTGATGGTCGGAGATGAATTTATTTTTGTAATGATTGCTTTGAACGCCGCTGTATTAGCTCATTGCTTTTCGCCGTGGATAAATTTTAAGGGAGGAAGAGGATTAGCTACTGCCGGCGGAGGCGCATTGTTTGTTTCAATACCGATGCTTCTCATCTGGTTATTAATCTGGGCAATTTCGTTTGGATATCCAAGGAACATTCATATTGCGAATGTAAGCGCCTCTATATTGACTGCGTTAGTTTCTTTTACTTCAGCTTTTTTTATGAATAGATTTTCCTACCCGCATGCTGTAAATAATTTTCAGTTTAGTCTTTATGTGGGTTTATTGATGCTAATTATTTTAACCAAGCATTACACACCAATGAAAGAATTGTTTATCAAAGTAAATAATAAAAATTAAGGGTAATAAAAATGAATAGAGTAAAATCAATCATACTTTCTTCTGCAATTACGTTAATAGTTGCAACAATTGTTTTTTCAATGGTAATTAAAAATGGTTCGAGCAATTCGCCAACCGCTTTCAGTTCTCTGCTCAATCCAGCCGCTTCAAATTATCTTCAGAGGCAAGCGGTTAATGGAGTTGCAACAAATGAAAGGCAGAATATAATCACTAAAACGGTTGCACAAGTTAGTCCGGCTGTTGTTGGAATTAGTGTTACGGAAATCCGGCAGTACAGAGACATTTACAGCATGGATCCGTTCTGGCGTCAATTCATTGGAGATAGAGTTTATAATCAGCAAATTAAAAGTTTGGGTTCCGGCGCAATCATTTCACCTGACGGATACATAATAACAAACGATCACGTTGCAGGAAATGCCGTTGAAGCCATAGTTACTTTAACAAACGGAAGTCAGTACAACGCTAAAGTAATCGGCACAGATCATACATCTGATATTTGTCTTCTTAAAATTGATGCTAAGAATCTTCCATATATTAAATTCGGCAACTCAGATGATATAATGATAGGAGAATGGGTAATTGCATTCGGAAATCCATTCGGATTATTCGACATCAACGACAAACCAACAGTAACAGTAGGTGTTGTGAGTGCTAACGGAATGAATCTAGGCTCAGCCGATAACCGATATTATGTTAACATGTTGCAAACAGACGCTGCTATCAATAGCGGTAACAGCGGCGGACCGCTTGTAAATTCTCTTGGTGAACTTATCGGTATGAATACGTTAATCTATACTGCTCAAGGTTCATCCGGAAATGTTGGAGTTAGTTTCGCAATTCCAATAAATAAAATTGACCGAATTATGAATGAGTTGAAAGAGAAAGGTAAAGTAGAAAGAGATTTTTGGACAGGACTGAAAATCTTAACAATAGATGATCAGCTTTCAAAAACTTATAAGCTTGGTACATCACGCGGTGTGATTATAACTGAAGTTCAGCGTAATTCTCCGGCTCAGAAAGCTGGTTTACAAGTCGGAGATATTGTTACTGGAGTAAATGGATTCCGCGTTAATGATGAAACTACTCTTGGCGGTATAATTCAAGAGTTCCGGACAGGTGATACAATAGATGTAAAAGTGCTGCGTGATAATAAGCAGTTAATTATAAAAATGAAGCTGGAGAAGATGAAATGATTGAACGCTACACATTGCCCGAGATGGGAAAAATTTGGGATGATCAATTCAAACTAGAGACATGGTTAAAAATTGAGATACTCGCTTGCGAAGCAAGAGCAGAAATGGGTGAAGTGTCTAAAGATGATTTGGAAGTGATTAAATCTAAAGCCAATTTTAATTTGAAACGCGTACTTGAAATTGAAGAGACAACCAAGCATGATGTGATAGCCTTCCTTACAAATGTTGCCGAATATGTAGGCCCAGCTTCACGGCATATTCATTATGGAATGACTTCGTCTGATGTTCTTGACACTGCACTCGCCTACCAAATGAAATCTGCCGGCGAACTGCTTCTGAAAAAATTAATTGAATTAAAAAATGTTTTGCAAAAAAGAGCCATCGAACACAAGAGGACAATTTGCGTTGGGCGAAGCCACGGAATTCATGCCGAAGCTTATTCTATGGGCTTGAAGTTTGCTCTCTGGTTTGAAGAGTCAAAAAGAAATATATCCCGTTTAGAAAATGCAATTCAATCTATCAGCACAGGTAAGATTTCCGGTGCGGTTGGTACGTTTGAACATCTCTCTCCAAAAGTTGAAGAATATGTTTGTTCTAAACTTGGTTTGAAGCCGGAGCCGGTAGCCACACAAGTTGTTCAGAGAGACCGCCATGCAGAGTTTTTAACTGTAATGGCAATCATCGCCTCTTCACTTGAAAAAATCGCAATTGAAGTCCGTCATCTACAAAGGACAGAAGTCCTTGAAGCGGAAGAATATTTTTCGAAAGGACAAAAAGGTTCTTCCGCAATGCCGCATAAACGTAATCCAATTGTTAGTGAAAGAATTACAGGCATTGCGCGTTTGCTAAGAAGTAATTCCTTGGCGGCATTAGAAAATGTTGCGCTTTGGCATGAACGCGATATTTCACATTCATCTGTCGAACGGATCATCATTCCGGATAGTTGTATCGCGCTCGATTATGCACTTAACTTAGCAATAAAACTCGTTGATAAACTCATCATCTATCCGAAGAATATGATTAAGAATTTGAATCTAACCAGAGGATTGATTTTCTCTCAAACAGTCCTTCTCAAACTCACAGAGAAAGGAATGTCGCGCGAAGATGCATATGAAGTTGTTCAAACATCAGCAATGAAAGTCTGGGCAGATCAATCTAAAAATCTGAGAGATGAACTTTCTCTATCGGATAAGGTCAAGAAATATTTCAGCCAAAACGATTTAGATGAAATGTTTGATAAAGAGAAACTTCTAAAAAATGTAGATTATATTTTCGCCCGTTCAGTTGAAAAGGAATAGAAACTGATTCTTACTTTCATAAAATCAATATCAGACTATAAGTCCGCCTTCCAGTTATAATTGGAAATTAGCTGTTTTTCAAAAGAATATTGACAAATCAAACTTCTTCTATTATATTAGCACTCGCTAATACAGAGTGCTAATCATTCATCAATTAAAGGAGGTCAAACTATGGCAGATTTCAAAATCAAACCATTAGGTGACAGAGTAATTGTAAAACCAAAAGAAGCCGAAGAAACTACTAAAGGTGGAATCATTCTTCCAGATACAGCAAAAGAAAAACCTGTTGAAGGAACTATAGTTGCTGTTGGTGCCGGTAAAGTTACCGAAGAAGGTAAATCAGTTGCGATGAGTCTTAAAGTAGGCGATGTTGTTCTTTACGGAAAATATTCCGGAACAGAAATCAAGATTGACGGCGATGAATATTTGATCATGCGCGAAAGCGACATTTATGGAATCGTTAAGTAAAAAAAATGAATCTAATTACCGCAAGGTTTGATAAAAAAAATGGAGAAAAATTATGGCAGCAAAAATAGTTGAATACAGCACAGATGCAAGAAGCGCTCTCAAAGCAGGCGTTGATAAACTTGCAAACGCTGTAAAAGTTACACTCGGTCCTAAAGGAAGAAATGTAATTATTGATAAAAAATTCGGAGCACCTACTGTAACAAAAGATGGCGTTAGCGTTGCAAAAGAGATTGAACTTGAAAACCCAATTGAAAATATGGGCGCTCAAATGGTTCGCGAAGTTGCTTCTAAAACCAGCGATGTTGCCGGTGACGGTACAACTACTGCTACGGTTCTTGCACAAGCAATTTACCGCGAAGGTTTGAAGAACGTTACCGCCGGCGCTAATCCAATGGATTTGAAACGTGGAATTGATTTAGCAGTAATTAAAGTAATCGAATATTTGAAATCTAGCAGCAAAGAAGTTGGCGGACGTGAAGAAATAGCTCAGGTTGGCTCTATCTCTGCTAACAACGACAAAACTATTGGAAACTTGATTGCTGACGCGATGGAAAAAGTTGGTAAAGACGGCGTTATAACTGTTGAAGAAAGCAAATCTGCAGAAACTTCTCTAGACGTTGTAGAAGGTATGCAATTCGATCGTGGTTACCTCTCCCCTTATTTTGTTACCAATTCAGAATCAATGGAAGCATCTTTGGATGACGCTTACATTTTAATTCATGACAAGAAAATTTCCGCTATGAAAGATCTTCTTCCTGTCTTAGAGAAAATTGCTCAAGCAGGAAAGCAACTTTTAATTATTGCTGAAGATCTTGAAGGTGAAGCTCTTGCAACATTAGTAGTAAATAAATTGCGCGGTACATTGAAAGTATGCGCAGTTAAAGCTCCAGGTTTTGGCGACAGAAGAAAAGCAATGTTGGAAGATATCGCTGTTCTTACAAACGGAACGGTAATTTCGGAAGAACGCGGTTTCAAACTTGAAAACGCTACATTAGATTATCTTGGAAAAGCTAAAAAGATCAATGTTGATAAAGATAACACTACAATCGTTGAAGGTGCCGGAAAATCAGATGATATCAAAAAAAGAATCAATGAAATCAAAGCTCAAATCGAAAAAACAACATCGGATTATGATAGAGAAAAATTGCAAGAAAGACTTGCAAAACTTTCTGGCGGTGTTGCAGTATTAAAAATCGGCGCAGCTACAGAAGTAGAAATGAAAGAAAAGAAAGCCCGTGTTGAAGACGCACTTCATGCAACCCGTGCAGCAGTTGAAGAAGGAATTATTGCCGGCGGTGGAGTTTCTATGGTTAGAGCTATTGCTTCCTTAGAAAAACTCAAAGGTGAAAATCCAGATCAAAATACAGGTATTAAAATAATTGCTAAAGCACTTGAAGAACCGTTGAAACAAATTGCCGCTAATGCAGGTTTTGAAGGCGCAGTTGTTTTGAACAAAGTTCTTGAAGGCAAAGGTGATTTTGGATTCAATGCCGCTACAGAAGTATATGAAAATCTAATAAAGAGTGGCGTTATTGACCCAACAAAAGTAGCAAGAACAGCTCTTGAAAATGCTGCATCAGTTTCAGCATTGCTGCTTACTACCGAAGCTGTTATTTACGAAAAGAAAGAAGATAAAGAACCTATGCCTGCTATGCCTCATGGCGGCGGTATGGATGGAATGTATTGATCCAATTTGTAGAATCGAGAAGTTAAAAAGAACCCCGCTATTGCGGGGTTCTTTCATTTAGTTAAATCCGTTTTATATCTACGAAATATTTTGCCATTTATCTCCTCTAACCAATCCGGAATTACCATCTTCAAAAAAAATGTGAAAATTAAAAAAGTGAGAAATGGTAAGATGGTAAGAATTGAGATGAGCAAAGAACCTACAAAATTAAACCAAGATAGAATAAACGGTATAATAACTATTAGACAAAAAGCAGCGATCCAACCAAACTTTTTCAATTGGAACAGAATAAATATCAGATATGGGGAAAGAAATAGGATCACTATTTTCAAAATTAGAAATCCTATACTGGAGAATAATGAAATGGAGAGCAAAAGATAAGCCGGTATTTCAATTCGCAGAATGGATTGAATTCTTTCTAAATGGATTTTCTCCGAAAGGAGTGTATTCAATTTATTCCTTTATTTGCTTAAAATAATCCAAAGTTAATTTAAGTCCTTCTTCCCTGCTTACTTTCGGTTCCCATCCAAGAATTTCTTTTGCCCGGTTAATATCAGGCTGGCGTACTTTCGGATCATCAATAGGCAGTTCATTATGAATGATTTTACTTTTTGAATTTGTTAAATGGATAACTTCTTTGGCAAAATCTTCAATTGTAATTTCGTTTGGATTCCCAATATTAACAGGCATCGTTTCACTTGATAAAAGTAGTTTGAAGATTCCGTCAATCAAATCGCTTACATAACAAAAACTTCTGGTTTGAGTTCCATCTCCAAAAACTGTAATATCTTCACCATTCAGAGCTTGAGATATGAACGCCGGAAGTGCCCGTCCGTCATCAAGACGCATTCTCGTTCCATAGGTGTTGAAGATTCTTACTATACGAGTATCGAGTCCATGATAACGATGATATGCCATTGTAAGAGCTTCTGCAAAGCGCTTGGCTTCGTCATAAACAC
>JAKAMS010000121.1 GCA_021812745.1 Bacteroidota bacterium
ACATAAACGAACAGTTGGTGTAGTGATTAAGTAATGAAAAATCATAATCGTTTTTTATACGGAAACATTTTATTACCGGCAGATTAATTTCATTAATCACGGATTGTGTTACATTACCGTAAAGCTGAACTTCATTCAATCCAATCTTTTGTGCAATTGTATTTATTTCGGCTACTTCTTGATCAACAAAAACTCCTACTTTCACAATGAAAGGGGGAAGTTGTTGAATTATTTCTTCTGTCTTCGAGTAACTAATATTTCTTTGACTCTTTTCGTAGAAGATAAATCCCAGTGCGTCTGCACCAAGTTGGTGGCACAATTTTGCATCTTTAAGATTAGTTATTCCGCAAACCTTAACTCTCATATCTGCACCATTTAATAAATTCTCTTAAGCTTGTTCCAATATTCTCCGAACACATAAAATGTCCTCCAACCAGAACAGCACTTAGTTTAGTCTGGAGAATATGTTTCACATCATTAACGGTATTTATACCGCTCTCAGAAACTAAAACAACATCATCATGAATAATCTCAGCCAGTTCTATGCTTGTGCTCAAACTAACATCAAATGTTTCCAGGTTACGGTTATTGATGCCAATAAAATTATTCATCGTTAAATCAATTTTATCGAATTGCGATTTTGAATGTATCTCAAGTAAAACTTCCAGCCCGCATTCTTTTGCTGCGCTTGTTAATTCACATATCTGATTTATAGAGAGTACTTCGGCAATAAGCAGAACTGCATCGGCGCCGTTTGCCTTTGTCTCGAATATTTGATATTCATCAATTATAAAATCTTTGCGAAGAAGGGGAACAGTCTTGAATTGCGCAATCTCTTTCAGATAACTGATATCACCATGGAAAAATTTTTTATCTGTTAATATTGATATCGCGTCAATTTCATTTTCCATATAAACAGTTGCGATTTTTAGATGGTCGAAATCTTTCTTCAGTAATCCTTTTGAAGGGCTAGATTTTTTTATCTCCGCGATAATTCCGAGACGATCATCATGCAAAAGAGAGTTTCTTAAACTGCGAACCGGCGAATCAAAAAAAACGCTATCACGAAAAGAGTTCAAGGTAAATTCCGTTTTTAATCTGTTTATTTCATTTCTTTTTTCTTTCAGTATATCTCCGAGTATACTCATTTGTGTTTGTCTCCAAATTTTTTCAACTCGTTCAACTTCTTTAGAGTATTACCGGATTGGATAGATTCTTCCGCGATTAAAACACAATCATCTAAATCATCAGAAACTCCTGCAACTTTTAATGCTAATGCCGCATTTGCAACCACAACATAATACCCCGGAGTTTTTTCCTTGCCGGAAAATATTTTATGAATGATCTCCGCATTCTCTTTAGCGGAGCTTCCTTGAATTTCTCTTAACTCCACATTGGGAAATCCGAAAGATTCATTGGTCAGCTGGTAAAAGAACATTTCATTGTTGCTCATAGTCTCAATAACGTTTGTTGGGTGAGATAAACTTATTTCATCGAAAGAATTGTTAGTGCAAATGAAACAAACTTTTTTCATGTCGATATATTTTACTGCTTCCGACATGAGCTTTGCCGTCTCATCATTGAATGTGCCTATCAACTGTCGCTTTGTACCCGCGGGATTTGTTAGCGGTCCAAGAATATTAAATATTGATCTGAACTCAAGTTCCTTTCTGATGGATGCAACGTGTTTCATTGCCGGGTGATAGAGAGGTGCGAATAAAAACGCTATCCCGATTTCGTTTAATGCTTTTTCGGAAAGTTCGTGTGATAACTGAACATCTACGCCCAACTCGTGAAGAACATCCGAGCTGCCGCTTTTACTGGAGATAGACCTGTTGCCATGCTTAGCCACTTTTACTCCTGCCCCTGCGGCAACAAAACCAACTGCTGTAGAAATATTAAATGTTCCTGAACCGTCTCCGCCTGTGCCGCAAACATCGATAACATTTTCATCATTGCATTTTATCTTAATAACTTTTTCGCGCATCGCTTTTACAAATCCAGCTACTTCTTCTGCTGTCTCGTGCTTAATTTTTAATGCGGTTAACAGCGATGCGATCTTCGAATTGTTCTCATTGCCGCTCATAATAGAGTACATAACTTGGTATGCTTCATCAAATGAAAGGTTCTCACCTTCCATTACTTTTTCAAGATATTCTTTCATAGCCCAATCCAGTTTTTAATTATTTGATCTCCGGCTTTTGTTAAGATTGATTCAGGATGAAATTGAATTCCCTCAATTGGAAAAGTTTTATGACGAACGCCCATAACAATTCCATCTTCAGTCTGTGACGTTATTTCCAAAACATCCGGCATCGATTCTTTTTCTATTATTAGTGAATGATATCTTCCCGCACTAAACCCTTGAACAATATTTTGATAAATGTTTTTCCCGTTATGTAGAATATTTGAGACTTTACCATGCATCAGATAAGGTGCATTTATAATTTTACCGCCGAAACAATATCCGATTCCCTGATGGCCAAGACAGACTCCAAGAATTGGAATACTTCTTCCGAGAGTTTTAATTATGCCAAGAGAGATTCCGGAATCATTAGGATTGCCTGGTCCCGGCGAGATAACAATTTTGTCTGGTCGCATATCGCTTATCTCATCAAGTGAAATTTTATCGTTTCGTTTAACAATTATCTTTTCCACATAACTCCCGATTAGCTGGACAAGATTAAAAGTGAACGAATCGTAATTATCAATTATCAAGATTTTCATCAATAAACTCCGCAATTTTCAATGCGCTTAAAAAAACGGCAGATTTGTTCTTGATTTCTTTAAGTTCAAGTTCGGGAATGCTATCGGCTACAATACCAGCTCCGGCTTGCCAGAAAATTTTATTTCCTTTAGCAAAAAATGTTCGTATTGCTATGCATAAATCAAGATTACCTCCTAAATCAATATATCCTACAGCCCCAGCATAGACGTTACGGTTGAGTTTTTCATATTCATTTATCAATTGAATTGCTTTGATCTTTGGCGCACCTGTAACTGTCCCTGCCGGAAAAGATGATTTTAACGCGTCAATACAATCCTTCTCGTTGCCCAGCATTCCTTCCACGCGTGAGACAATATGCATTACATGAGAGAAACGGTTGATCTTGATTTTCTCCGAAAGTTTTACCGTACCATATTGACAAACTCGGCCAAGGTCATTTCTGGCAAGATCAACCAACATAATATGCTCTGCTATTTCTTTCGGATCATTCATCAATTCTCTCTCCAACACCAAATCTTCTTCATCAGTCTTCCCGCGACGTCTTGTCCCCGCGATAGGAAGAATTTCCGCCTTCCTGTTTTTTACTTTGAGAAGGTCTTCTGGGGAGGTACCGATTATTCTAAAATCATTTTCAAACTCCATAAAATACATGTAAGGTGAGGGATTTATCATTCTAAGTGCACGGTAAACATTGAATGTATCACCTTCAATAGTCGCATCAAATTTTTTTGAAAGGACAATCTGAAAAACATCTCCACCATAAATATTATTTTTGCTGAGTTCAACCATATTGCAAAATTGTTTTTCCTCTTCTTCGTTCAGATCTTTAAGAAAAGCTTTAAAATCGGATTTATATTTGACTGTTTCGGAAAGCGAAATACGTAATTTTTTAATTGTCAATTTCGCATCATCATATTTTTTCTGAATGTTTGTTTTATTTGATACATCAACATTAGTTATCAAAATTATTTGATGCTTGAAATGATCGAAGACAATTATCGTTTGATAAAACCCAAGAATTGAATCAGGAGCAATCGGGTTTAATTCATCTTTGAATTTAATTACATCCTCAATGAGAGAAACATTTTCGAAACCTAGATAACCTACTAATCCGCCTGTGAAGTAGGGAAGTTCTTCGAGGTGCGGATAATTAAATCCAGCGATCTTCTTTTTCAAATAGTCGAAAAGATTTTCATTCCTAATTTCTTCTTTCGTTTGCGAAATTATTTTCAACTCAGATTGAACGTTTGAAATTATCTCTTTTGGATTCACGCCAATGAATGAATACCGGGCTAATCTTCCAATACCTTCTACTGATTCGAGCAGGAAAGAAGTTGAATTTGCTTTTCTAATTTTTAGATAAGCCAAAACAGGTGTTAAAAGATCGGCAGCAATTCTTTCGTAGACCGGCACGAAATTGAATGTATTTGCTAGTTCAACAAATTTATTGTATTCCATTTTATTCCTTTAAAACAAAAAACCCTTCTCAGTGATTACTAAGAAGGGTTTCATTAAAAATATATTTAGTTACTTCAGGTCACCGAAATTGAACGAATATTTAAAAAACACCACCACCAATTCTGGCTCAACAAAATGCTATATGTAACTTTAATGTTTTTCATCTTGGCTGTAAAGATATATCATTAATAATTAATCTGCAAAGCCATTCTTGGTAATATTTATTTCGAACCAGCTTTTAATTATCTCAAATTCTTTTTCACTTTGAGATTTATGGCAGAACTCATTTGTCTTGGACGAATAAGTATAATCTTTAGACCATTCTTTTACATTGGCAATTACTTCTTCAATCGCATTTAGAATAAAATCCAATTCTTCATTAGTCATTGTAGGATGAAGTGATAAACGTACCCATCCCGGTTTCTCGGAAAGATCACCGCGATTGATTTTATCTGCAATATGTTTTGAACGAGTAGGATCAACGTGTAATAGATAATGCCCGTATGTGCCTGCGCAAGAACAACCTCCGCGCACTTGAATTCCAAAACGGTCGTTTAATAATTTTACCATTAAATTATAATGAATGTCTTCCACATAGAAAGAGATAATACCGAGCCGATTTTTAGTTTCTTGCGCGAGAATATGAATTGAAGGAATTTTATCGAATCTGGCAAAGGCTGTTTCAAGAAGTTCGTGTTCTCGTGCTAATATTTTTTTTGTTCCAATTTCATCTTTCAAATTAACGGCAAGTGCTGTTTTTATTGCTTGAAGAAACCCCGGAGTTCCGCCGTCTTCTCGCAATTCAATATCTTCTATATATTTATGCTGTCCCCATGGATTAGTCCAATCAACAGTTCCGCCGCCGGGATTATCCGGAACTTGCCGCTTATATAATTTGGAATCGAAAATTAAAACTCCCGATGTGCCCGGTCCTCCTAAAAATTTATGAGGTGAGAAAAAAATTGCATCCAGTTTTTCGAGCGGATCTTCCGGATGCATATTGATATCAACGTAAGGAGCAGCTGCAGCGAAGTCTACAAAACATAGTCCTCCATGATGGTGCATCATCTTTGCCATCTGATGGTATGGCGGCTGAATTCCTGTTACGTTCGATGCGGCTGTAAATGAACCGATTTTCAATTTGCGTTTATCAAATTGTTTGAGAAGCTGTTCAAAATGATTTAAATCAACCAGTCCTTGTTTATCCGGTTCGATTATAACAACTTCGCAAATTGTTTCTAACCAAGAAGTCTGATTGGAATGATGTTCCATATGAGTTAGAAAGACAACTGGTTTTTCATCATCGGGTATGTGAGTGTATTTCTGAAGCTGTTCGCAAACACGCAGACCAAGCAACCTTTGAAATTTATTAACAGCAACGGTCATTCCGAATCCTGCAAAAATAATTACATCTTCTGGTGAAGCATTAACATGATGTTTGATTATTCTTTTTGCTTCGGCATAAGCTTTCGTCATAGTAGTGCCGGTTACGGATGATTCTGAGTGAGTGTTACCAACGTAAGGATAAAATTTTTCATTCAAAGCATTTTCAATGGGCTCATATAATCGTCCGCTTGCAATCCAATCTGCGTATATAATTTTCTTTCTTCCGTTAGAAGAATCAAATTCTTGATTTATGCCTATTATTTTTTTTCTGTATTGCGAAAAGTATTTTTCATGATTCATAATAAATTGTATTTAGTGAAAAAATGATAACATTATTTAGAAATCTTTAGCAACAGCATATTATTTTACAATCTGAGTAATCCAATCGGCAATCGTTTCTAAAAATCCGGGTACAAATTCTTTTTTTAATTCATTGTATTCTCCAGGACTGCCTGTCTTAGCTTCTTGATAAAGATGATTTGCTTTGGGAAAGATAATTGACTTAAAATTATTATTGCCGCCTAATCTTAAAGCTTCTTCCATCTTTGGTTTGTTTTGATTTACCGGAACCTGCAGGTCAAGTTCACCGAATGTCATTAGCACAGGTACTTTAACTTTTTGAAGAGCCGGTGCAGGATCATACTGAATAAAATATCTGAACCAAGGGTTGTTAAACACCATTATTTGTGAATCTACTGTCGAGTTGATGTATGCCTTTTTATCTTTAATAGACGCTTTTATCTCAGGGCTTAAGGTTTCGTAATCTTTCTCTGCAAATGTTTGGATGTCGTTGCGTATATCATTCAAATCTTTGTTGCTGTTTAATGCCTTGTTGATTTCTTTCTGTAATTCCAAATTTTGATTGATTAAGCTATCAGCAACGCCGCTTGCTTTCAAAATCAATTTTTGCTGTTCAAGTAAAACTTCTCCGCCATTGACGCCTGTTCCAGACATCAAGACCATAAAAGCAACGTCATTAGAATTTGCCGCAACCATTGGCGCAATTATTCCGCCTTCACTGTGACCAATAAATCCAATTTTTTTTGGATCAATATTTTTTTGTTTCTTCAAGAAATCAATTGCCGCTTGCGCGTCACCAGCAAGATCTTCTGTGGTTGACTGCATTGTATTTCCTGTAGATCCGCCAACGCCCCGGTCGTCATAACGTAATACGGCAATTCCTCTTCTAGTAAGGTAATCGGCAATCTTTTGAAAAATTTTAAATCCGTAAATTTCTTCATCGCGGTTTTGTGGTCCGCTTCCGGTCAAAAGAATAACCGCCGGATATTTTTTTTCTTCTTTAGGAATAGTCAATGTACCAGCCAATAAGATTCTTCCGCTCTTAAATGCAACTTCATCTTCGAGATAGGGAAGCGGTTCATTGATTTTTGATTCACTTTTCGGAATTATTTTTTGTTCTTCGCTTCTTACAAGATTAAAAGTGCCTTGTATTCCTGCTTGTAAAATTTTTCCTTTGATTGAATCTGCAATTAATTCTCCATCGAATTTTGCAATTCCAGCCTGGCTTGGAAGTTCAAAATGAAGTTTATTCTTTTTGAAAGTAAAAACAGCGAGCTGATAATTATCTAATTTTTGAGAAGGAATACTCATATAGGCATTTAATGTTTTTTTAGTTTTCTCAACTTTAATCTGAA
>JAKAMS010000122.1 GCA_021812745.1 Bacteroidota bacterium
ATGGCAGATTTTGATGCCGGATCCCAATTTACCATTCTATAGCCGCGGTAGATCAATCCTTCTTTATAAAGCTGAACAAATGCTTCGATCACTTTTCTATAATAATGATCATCCATTGTAAAGCGTTCCCGCTGCCAATCGCAGCTGACGCCCAGTTTGCGCAACTGCTGAAAAATTATTCCGCCGTATTTTTCTTTCCATTCATAACAGTGTTTTAAATACTCTTCGCGCGAGATATCATCTTTAGTAATATTCTTTTCTTTTAGTAACGCAACAACTTTAGCTTCTGTAGAAATTGAAGCGTGATCAATTCCCGGCACCCAGCACGCGTTAAATCCCTTCATACGTTTGTAACGAATGAAAATATCTTGAAGAGTGTTATTAAGTACGTGACCAATATGAAGTATGCCCGTAATGTTCGGCGGCGGAATTACAATTGTGTATGGAGTTTTGCTCTCGTCAACTTCTGAATGATATAGTTTATGATCTTCCCAGTATTTATACCATTTGTCTTCGGTTTCTTTGGGGTTGTAAGCTTTTGGAATCTCTTCAAAACTCTTCGGATGCATCTGCTACTCAATATTTTCTAAAAATTGACTGTAAATATAAATAATTATTGGCGGGAATGCGCTTTGGCGGCAAATAAAGGAAAAAGAGCGCCGGGGAATGATTTTAATTAACGCACTCAGATAAACATAAAGTCCATTTCAGTTTATTTTAAATAGGAACAGCAATAATCCGTAAGCGTTTTTACTTTTAAACTGAATTTTGATTGAGCCGGAACCTCAAAAGATTCTCCGCCTTTTACTTTTAACCACTCACTTTTATTCGGAAGAAGAATTTCCATTTCACCGGCAAGGATTTCCATTAGTTCTTTATCAGCTGTTCCGAATTCGTACTCTCCGGGACTCATGATTCCAAGTGTTTTTCTTGAGCCGTCCTTAAAGAGAATCGTGCGGCTTGTAACCCGACCGTCAAAATAAACATTTGCTTTTTTTACGACGGTTACATCTTCAAATTCTGTCATTCTTTTCCTCTTGATAAAACAAAAAAAAGATTTTGAAATTAGTAATAAGTGAAACGAATTTAAAAAATCTTCTCGAATACATTTATTAAGTTGTCAACTTCTTCCAAAGAGTTGTAATGAACCAAACTTACGCGCACAACTCCATTTTGTTTTGATAATGAAAGGTCATCAATCAAACGGCGCGCGTAGAAATCGCCGTAACGTATTCCAATTTTATACTGGTCAACTTTCGTGGTAATTGAATCGCTCGGTCTGTCTTTAACAATAAACGAAATAGTAGGTACGCGTTTGTTTTTATCTGCTTTGGTCTCGCCAATGATTTTAATTTTGGTTTTTGAGTTGAGATAATTAAGAAGCCTGTCTGCAAGAAGTTCTTCGTGACCGGAAATTATTTTATAAGCGAAAGCGGCATTCTCTCTGAAATTTTTATCTTTATAATTATGTGCTTCTGCAAATAAATTGAAATATTTTTTTAATCCCATCAAACCATGGCTAAGCTCATAATTAGGACTGCCCGGTTGAAACTTATAGGGAATGTTGTCCGGTTCAATAAAAAAGTGGCTCGTGCCCGGCATGTTAAGCAATAATTTTTTCTTACCATACAGCATTGAAATGTGGGGTCCAAAAATTTTATAGAAGCTAAGCGAATAGAAATCAACATCGGTATCTTGAACATCAATTAATCTATGCGGCGCATGCGCAACGCCATCAACACAAATTAAAGAACCGTATGAGTGAACAAATTTAGCAATCTCTTTGATGGGGTTCAGCGTGCCCAGTATATTTGATGTGTGGGTTACCGCCACCAATTTTGTTCTCTCGGTCATCAAATTTTTCAAATCATCAAGTTCCATGCGTAAGGTATCTTGATTAATTTTCCACTGTTTAACAACCATTCCTTTCTTTTCTAATTCTGCCCACGCGCCAATGTTTGCCTCGTGATCGCAGTTGGTAACAACAATTTCATCGCCGCGCTTAAATGTTTGACTGATACACAAAGCCAGAATTCTAATCAGCATAGTTGTCGAAGGTCCGAGTATTACTTCTGAATGGTCTCGCGCGTTAATAAATTCAGCCGCCATTTTATGAGCATCGAGAACGCGCTCAGTAGCAATTTGTGAAACTTTATAAGAAGCTCCGAGTTGAACATTTGAATGGACCAAATATTCGGTAACTTTATTAACGACGGTTTGTAAAATCTGTGAGCCGCCTGCGTTATCCATAAACGTCCACTCGCCGGAAAGAGCAGGGAACTGATTTCTTACAAATTCAAGATTTAGTTCTGAGTTAGTCATTAAATTTTCACGAATTACTTAATGAAAAAATGAAGGATGCAATAAACGTCAATTAGTTGTTTCGGTTCTATTCCACCATCTTATTAGATAAGCGCCCGCAACAACGCCTAAAAGTAAAATAATACTATTTGCGATGTAAATATTAAAATCTAACGCCCAGAGCGCTGAACGAATTCCGCCGAGGAAAAAGAAGAGCGTTAACCATAAATCAAGCCTTTGTGTTTTCCGAGAATGTGCTTTGTCTTTCTTCGCAGCCAAAAACAAAATAAGCGAAATGAAAAAAAATAAAAGTGATTCGGAAGCGACAACTATTCTAATTTCATTAAAGAAGTATGCGCGGATAAAAAAATCCAATACGAAGGCGGCAACCAAAACAATAATAGCGTTTTTATATTTAGAGAAAGAAAACATGCAATCAAATTGTTTTTATACTTTCACATATTTAGATGCGAGCGTTCCGCAGATGGGGCAATTAGCCTCTGGTTTTCCGAATTCAATATGACCGCAAACCGGGCATAAATAAATTTCGCTTACATCCAGATCTTTTCCTTGCTCTGCCGCTTCAAGAGCCAGTTTATATAATTCAGCGTGAACTCTTTCTGCACTGAGTGCATATTTGAACATGCGTTGAGCTTTGTGATCATCTTCAACCGCTTGATCATACATCGGCGGATACATTTCTGTATACTCATAAGTCTCGCCGGCAATAGCGGCTTTTAAATTCTCAATTGTCGAACCAATTCCTTCCAAAGAATTTAAATGTCCTTCCGCGTGAATTCGTTCTGCCTCAGCGGTGGTTTTGAATAATTTGGCAATGTTGGTAAATCCTTCTTTCTCTGCCTTTTTTGCAAATGCGCGATATTTTTGATTAGCCTGACTTTCGCCTGCAAACGCGTCTTTTAAATTTTCTTTTGTAGTTGCCATTGTTTTTCCTCTATGGATTTTTTAAGTGGAATCTTCAATGCCGATGAATGAGATAAATAACGATTCAACATAGTTAAAATGTTGGATAAAATAAATTGATAGCAAAAATTGGTGTGCTAGAACACCAGTGAATGGCAAATTTTATGGATAACTCCAGCTCTTTAATTAGAACCGTCCAAGAATTTTATCGAGCACCCAACTTGTTGATGCGCCGGATTTACCCGTGCTGGGGCTTTTTCCGGATCCCAATAGTTCATCAACTATATTTTGAATTAGAGGTTGGGCAACATGGTCCGGATGTTTTATATAAATCTCTTCTGCTTTTTCTTCTTTAATTAATACAAAGGCAGAATCGGAAAAGTTCGAATAAATGATTTTTCCATTAGAACCAACGATTTCCGTTTGGTCTAAATTATCATTCGAAGTAAAACACCAATTGCCAACTCCTTGAATGCCGGATTCAAATTTGAAAATGGCACTAATCAAATCTTCTGCGCTGTATAATTTTCCTTGATTTGTTGAATACCCTTCGGCGGAAATTATTGGACCGAAATAAAATTGCAAAAGATCAATCATGTGAGAACCAAGATCACAAAAGTATCCGCAACCAGCAATGGAAGGATCAACGCGCCAATTGTAAATTCCTTTTTTATCATTTTCGGAAGGAGTCTGACGAAACTGCATGTTTACAAATCGAACTTCACCAATAGCGCCATCATCAATTAGAGATTTTATTTTTACAAATCTTGGTAAAGCTCTTCTATAATATGCGGTAAAAAGAGGAACTTTTGCGTCATCGCATGCTCTCACCATTTCAACACATTCGGAATAGTTTAGTGCCATCGGCTTTTCGACATAAACCGGCTTGCCGGCTTTGGCTACATCAAGAGTGTATTTTTTATGAGAGGACGGCGGTGTTGCAATGTAAACGGCATCAACTTCCGGATCATTAATAAGTGCGCCGGCATCATTATACCATTTGGGAACATTATGGCGGAGTGCATAACCTTTTGCAAGATTTCCATTGCGCCGCATAACCGCAACCAATTCCGATCCATTAGCTTTCTGGAAGCCAGGTCCGCTTTTAATTTCAGTCACATCCCCGCATCCCAATATTCCCCATCTAATTTTTTTCATGTTAATCTAAAAGATAAAGATAGTTCGGAAGTTTAATTTCATATCCTGTGTTGCCGCCTTCAAAATCGCTTTGCTGATCGCCAACGGATGCTATAATATCATAACCATTTTTAACAAGCTCATTTCTTTTTTGTAATTTGAACGATGCAGCAGATAAATTACGCTCTGCTTCCGACCGGACAATCAGTGTGTCGAATTTTGTATAACCCTGCTCGATAAGATTTCTTCTTGTGGCTTCGCGCATTTCGGCTTCCCGTCCTGTCAGAAAAACAACATGAATATTTTTTGATATTAGATAATCATAGAGCCGTTTACTGTTTTTGATTGCAGGAGCTGTTCCTTTTAGCTGCCAGTCATTCCAAGATTTATAAATGTATCCGAATCCAATCTCTTTAGTGTATTGATAATTCGAAAGAGCGGTCTCATCAATATCGAAAACAACTACGGATTTCCCGCTTATTTTTATTTCATTAAGATGGCTAATGGCGCGGTCAATTATTTTTGAACACTCAAGATCGAAATTGCCGGATTCGTAATATTCTTGAACGATCTTCTTTGCGTCGCCCAGATTCATTATTTGAAATGTCTTGTCTGAGGTGACGCAGCTTGTAACAAAAAATGCGAGTAGAATTGTTATATAAATTCTTGGTGATTTCAATTGTCCTCGAAATGTTATTAAAAAATCAAATATTCAGTTGAAATATAATTAACAGTAAGACAAAACTAATTTCATCTCTCTATTAATTTATTTGCGCCGTCAACTATTGATTCTGGATAGCCGACATACTTTAATAACGCAATAGCATTCTTACTATTGGATTTGCCCGGATGAAGTTTGTAATCAAAAAACAATCCTGTCTCTGTCATAGTCTCTCTGAAATGAAAATTCTGATAGCTTCCGCTCAGAATATCCGTTAGCTGTAAATCGTGTGTGGCGACAATTACAAAATCTTTATTGTTATGAAGATACTTAAGCACCTCAATTGACGCCGCGGTTCTCTCTATTGAATTTGTGCCGCGGAAGATCTCATCAATTAAAAACAAATAAATACTTTCACTTCTTGACGCATTAATTATTCTTAGAATCGATTCAACCTCCGACATGTAATAACTTTTCCCGTTAATCAGGTCATCGCTTCTTTCTATTGACGAAATGACTTTAAGAAACGGCGCTTCATATTTTTCCGCAAAGCACATGTTAAAAGATTGTGCAAGAATTGCATTAACTCCAAGCGTTTTAAGAAATGTAGATTTGCCCGACATGTTTGACCCGGTTACCAGCAAACATTTTGTGTCAAAATTAAAATCATTCGGAATCGGATTAATGACTAAAGGATGAGAGATTTTATCCACCTTAAACATTTTCGAATCCGAAAATTCCGGGTGCGAATAATTTGGAAATTGCACTCTATAAGAAGCTACAGCCATCAATGCATCGAACGAACCCACAATTTCGAAAAGTCGCTGCAAGCTTTTTATATTCTTTTTAAGACTATCAACCGCGGTATAAAAAGTTGTTATTGAAGAGAGTGTATACAAATTGTAATAAACAGCAAACGCATTAGTTGAGTCGTCAAATTGCAGCGAATAAACTTTATTCCCAATCGCCTTTACGTGTTTTAATTCACTCTTCAACCCATCCTTAATGTCTTTAAACTCATCCGGTAACAGATCTGCAATTTTATGAGAGATTCCAATCAACTCGCTGAGATATTTGAATGAAACAACAAACTGGGAAAGTTTTTTTTCGTACAAACTGTAAATGGTAATGTTAACAACAAATATAAGCGCTATAAATCCCCAATGAATAATGTTTAATAAAACCAAAACCGGAATCCAAATGCTTAGTGCGGACAAGAGATAAAACAAAAAATAATATTTCGGTTTATCCGGAATTGGATGCCACAAAGAGTACGCAAGATTTCTTGCCGGGAGTTTTGCCAATCCTAAAAGCGCAATTTGAATATTCTGCCGAAGAGAAACATTTTCAGAGAATGAAGAAATTATTTTTTCTCGTCTGGATAATTCATCTAAACTGGTTCTGGGGTGCTTTAACATATCGTAAAGAATTTGAGAACCAATGGGAGTGATTGTTCTGTTAATTGTTTCGAAAAGTTCATTTAGATCAAGATCTTTCCAGGTCTCTTCATCGAGGGTATAAAAGTCTTTGGCTTCTCTTTGTTGATTAAACCGGGAATAAAGTTTGGCTGTTTCTAGATCATATTGCGATTCGGGAAACTTTCCCCAAGCTTCATTCATCTTTTTAATTAATCTCTTTCTGTTGAGATAGATCGAGATCTTTACAAAAATTACAATTAGGAAAATTGAGACAAGAAACAAAATTAGATTAGTTAATGAAGCCATTTTTTGTAAAGCCCCAACACGTTATTAAAAGAGGCTTGTTAAAACAAGCCCCTAGTTAAATCTATAAAATATATTTACTCAAATCTCTGTTCTTAACAATTTTATCTAGCTTTTCATTTACCATGCCGCCTGTAATTTCAATTTTTCCTTCCGGCATTTTATCCGGAACCTCAAAGAGAATATCTTCAAGCAAAGTTGTGAGAATTGTATGCAGTCTTCTTGCGCCGATATTTTCCACTTGATCATTAACAGCGGCTGCGGTGCGTGCGATTTCCTTAATAGCATCGTCTCTAAACGAAATATTTACCTCTTCGGTTTGAAGCAGTGCGGAATACTGTTTAAGCAGGGCATTCTGAGGAAGAGTTAGAATTTTTATGAAATCATCTTCACTCAAACTTTTCAGTTCAACACGGATTGGAAATCTTCCTTGAAGTTCCGGAATTAAATCGCTTGGTTTTGAAA
>JAKAMS010000123.1 GCA_021812745.1 Bacteroidota bacterium
CATACTAATGCAATAGAAAATTTATCCAACACCCAGGTAAGTTTTCGTGCGCAGGTTATCCGTTCTATTGCAGAAGAGATTGAAAGAATTGCAATGCATCTATCAGGATTAGGCGGCGTTGCAAACGATATTGGATTTGCATTGGCTTCTTCTTCATACGGCAGACTTCGCACACTCGCAATAAATAGTCTTGCTTTATTATGCGGTTCAAGATTCGGACGCGGCTTATTCATCTATGGGGGCGTTCGTTTCGATTATAACGATGAAATCATCAAAGAAACAATTGCAAACCTTCAGATCATAAAAAATGATATTGCCGTGATCAATGAATATTTATTCTCTTCAACCGGTGTATTAACCAGAGTTGAGAATACCGGAGTCGTATCAAAAGAAATTGCTCAGCAGATTGGAATGGTAGGTCTTGCCGCGCGTTCATGCGGACTTGAGAATGACGCACGAGTTCAATTCCCATACGGCGCTTACCGCTACAATCCGGTTTCACTAATAACTTTGTCAAGCGGAGATGTTTTTGCACGCGCCCGCATGCGCGCATTGGAAATAGATGAATCGCTAAAATTTATAAATGACCAATTAGAGAATCTCCCGCAAGGTGAAATAAAAACTAATGTTGGAGATATTATTACCGAAGGAGGAATAATCTCAATTACAGAAGGTTGGCGGGGAGAAATTATTCATACGGTTTTCACGGATGCAAACGGAAATTTATTATTGTATAAAATCAAAGATCCTTCATTCAACAATTGGTATGGATTAAGTTTGGCGTTACGAAGAACTGCAATTTCAGATTTTCCGTTGTGCAATAAAAGTTTTGATCTGTCTTATGCGGGACATGATTTATAAAAAATAATGTTTTTAAAGCAATAAGAAATATTTTTATGAAAGAAGTAATAAAAGTTAGAATACTTCAGGGCGATCCTATTGTTCACGATGTCCGAAATGCCGAATTTCCGTCTTCATACCGCGGCTTGCCTTCGGTTGCAAATAAACCTTGTTTAGACAATTGCAGGAAATGTGCGGACGTTTGTCCAACTAGTGCAATAGAATTGAATCCGGTTAGAATTAATTTAGGGCTGTGTGTATTCTGCCCGCTTTGCGAAGAAACTTGTCCAGAAAAAATAATTCATTTTACAAACGACTATCATTTAGCTACAAGTTCTGAAGAACAACTTATTGTTACAAGAGCAACAAATCAGATCACTCCGGCAATGGCATCGGAAAAAATCAGAAAGTATTTTGGTAGATCGTTAAAGCTCCGGCAAATTTCTGCCGGCGGTTGCAATGGCTGCGAGCTTGAACTTAATGCACTTAGCAATGTTAACTTTGATATGGGGCGCTATGGAATTGAATTCGTCGCCTCACCCCGCCATGCAGACGGCGTTGTTCTAACCGGACCAATCACAAAAAATATGGCAAAGGCAACAGATATTTGTATTGAAGCAATTCCTAATCCCAAAATAATTATTCTTTTCGGAGCTTGTGCAATTTCCGGCGGTATCTTTCAAAATTCAGATCAGATTGAAAGAGAATTTTTAAAGAAGAATAAAATTGATCTCTTCATTCCGGGCTGTCCGCCCCATCCGCTAACATTTATTAATGGTTTACTTGATTGGTTGGATAAGAAAGTATAAACGCCTTCTTCTTGTTCAGTAAATCAAAAGCTCTAGCGATGCAAATAGTCTTGTTGAAATTCTCACAATAGATTTTTGCGCCTGTATCTTATGTTATGTTTTTACTATATGATTTTTTATTTTTAACAAGCATCCGCTTTTAGTTTAATAACCATGCGATTGGCATATAAATCAATAGAAGGAAACATTTTTAATAAATAATTGTTATAACGAAATTGATATTGTAAAAGGAAACACAATGCATTTTACAAAAAAATCTTATCTATTTATTGGGATCGCTGTTCTGATACTTGCGCTGATAATTATTATTAAAATTGCAGTAAGTGATTCATCAAAACGACCTGTTCTTAAACCGGTTGTTGTATTAGGGCAAACAAGTATTAAAGAGATTCATAAAAGCGAAACCCTCACAGGAGACATTGCGCCCATACAACAAGCGAATATTTTTTCTAAAGTAAGCGGTAATATTGAAAAGAATTTTGTTGATATCGGCGACCGGGTTTCCGCAAATCAATTACTTGCTTTAATTGATACGACTATCTATTCCCAGAATGCAAAGCTGGCAAAGGCTAATTTGATGCAGGCAGAAGCAAACTATCAAAATTCAAGACTAAACTATGATAGAAACAAAAAACTTCTCGATCAAAAACTTGTTGCCCAGCAAGATCTTGACAATGCTAAAGCAGCATTTGATATAGCGCTTGCTCAAAAGGAGGCGGCACAGGCAACATTCAATAACGCAACAACTCAATTAAGCTACTGTAAAATCACAGCACCTTTTGCCGGAACAATTACAAAAAGATTTTTTGATCCTGGCTCTTATGTTTCAGCCACACAAAGCAGTCAAAATTCTGTTTTATTTGTTTTAATGAATGTAGATCATTTGAAAACAACCGTAAACGTTCCGGAACGTACCGTTCCCTATTTATCAAGTATTAAAGATGTAACTCTTACAGCCGATGCCGTGCCAAATAAAAAATTTAATGCACGTATAAATAGAATTAGCCAGTCAATTGATCTTGCAACTCGTACAATGCCTGTTGAAATCGCAATTGATAATCCAGGAAGTTTACTAAAACCGGGAATGTTTGCTACAGTTCAATTGATTACGGAAAAGGAAATCAACTCTAAGGTAATTCCAACTGAAGTTGCATTAAATGATGACAAAGGAGATTATGTTTTTACACTCAATCCCGACACTACAGTCTCGAAAAAATATATTAAAATTGGTATAAGAATGGACGACGCGGTTGAAGTTCTATCTGGATTGGATGAAAACAGTAAAATTGTTTTTGTCGGGCAGACATTAATAAAAGACAAAATGAAAGTAAAAATAGCGAAGTAATATTATGTGGCTAACCAGACTTGCTCTTAAATATCCTATTACAACATTGATGATGGCTATCGCTGTTTTTGTTTTGGGATTTGTATCATTTCTTCAACTTCCGATAGATATGTTGCCCAACATACAAATTCCGGTGGTAAGCGTAATTACATATAATAACGGCGCCAGCCCAACAGACATGGAACAGACTGTTACAGTTCCCATCGAAAGAGCTGTGAGTTCGACTAATAATGTTAATTACGTCCAATCAACAACTAGAGAAGGTGTCTCTTCACTTCGTGTTTATTTTAACTGGGATGCAAATACCGATGTAGGATTAATAGATGTAATTCAAAAAGTAAATAGAGTGCTGAATTTTCTTCCGGCTGCTGCTTCACAACCGCTTGTTCTTCGATTTGATATAACTAACATTCCCGTATGCACAGTTGCTCTAAACGGAGATTTGGATCAAAGAGCTTTGTACGATTTAGCATATAATGTAATCGAACCTCAACTCGAACACATTCCAGGTGTTGCCTTTGCACAAGTTACGGGCGGTAGAATTCGTGAAATTCATATTAAGGTAGATAGAAACAGATTAGATGCGCTTGGTTTATCTTTACAACAAATAACACAAGCTATGTCATCGTCCAATCTAATTGTTCCTTCCGGCGATCTTAAATCCGGTGTTTTTGATTATTCATTAAGAACCGAAAGCCAGTTTAATGTTGTTGAACCAATGGGCAACATTGTAGTAAAAAACCAGAATGGTGTTGCGGTAAGAATTAGAGACGTTGCTTTTGTTGAAGATTCATACCAGGAACAAACAGAGGTAATACGCAATAACGGTAAAGAAGGCGTTGTAATCCGTGTGCAAAAAACTTCAGGCGCAAATACTGTTGAAGTTGTTAATGCAGTTGTAAAAGCGCTCACTCAATTAAGAGATGTTCCCCCATCTATTAAAGCATCTTTGGGAACAGACCAGAGTCTTTATATTAAGCAGTCAATTAGCGGCTTAATGCAAGAAGCAATTCTTGGTGCTTTTTTGGCAACTCTGGTAATTTTGATTTTCCTCAGAAATTCGCGCAGCGCAATAATTATATTTCTCGCAATTCCGCTTTCAATATTTGTAACATTTATTTTCTTCCGCTTCAGCAGTACTACACTAAATATTATGACATTCGGAGGACTTGCGCTTGGGATAGGGCGCCTTGTTGATGATTCAATTGTTGAGCTGGAAGCAATTACTCGTCATTATGGAACCAGGAAATCCGACGGCAAGTTAAAAATGCAGGCGACTCTTGATGCCGCATCAGAAGTTGCTTCTCCGATTTTTATATCAACTCTCACAACGGTTATAGTTTTTCTTCCGGTAGTTTTTCTATCAGGTATAGCAAAACTTCTTTTTCTTCCTTTAGTTATAACAATTACAGTAGCGCTATTCGCTTCATTCTTTGTTTCAAGAACAGTTACTCCTTTGCTATGCTACAATTATCTTGAAGCAGAGAGGCAAGCTGATGCCGATTCGAAAAAATTGTCTCACAGAATTCAGATTTATTTCAAGAATTTATTAGAGAGAATTGATAATTCTTATCAGCGGACTCTTACGCAAGCTTTGAAGCATAAACGCTTGGTTATTTTTAGTGTAATCGGGTTTGCAATTATTTCTTTCATTCTTTTCAAATTTGTTGGAACAGAATTCTTTCCGGATTCAGATGAAAGTCAATTCTCAATAAATGCTAAGCTGCCTGTCGGCACAAGAATAGAAGAAACCGAAAAACTCGTTGAGAAGATTGAAGGAATAGTCAGAAGAACTGTTCCGGAAGCCAAGACTGTTATTTCTGATATTGGAGTGCCATCTGCTAAAAGCGGAACTCCTTTTGGAGGGAACTCCGGCGGACATGCTGCAAACATTACGGTTTCTTTAACTCCGCCCAATGAGAGAAATAGAACAGTATTTGATATTGTAAAAACATTGCGTCCGCAATTAGCTTCTTTGCCCGGTGCTCAAATATTTATTAACCCGGGCGGATTTCTAAAATTTCTTCTCAACTTCGGTTCGTCCGCACCAATTGATATCATTATCAGCGGTCACGACTTTGATACTGCCAATAAATTAAGTCAGCAAATTTATGATATTGTAAAATCAACACAAGGCGCAACGGATGTTCAAATAAGCCGTGAATTAAATTTGCCGGAATTAAACATCTCAATTAATCGTGAAAAAGCCGGAGCTCTCGGAGTAAGCGTTTCTCAAATTTCCAATACAATTACTACTGCAATTTCAGGATCGGTCGCATCAATATTTACAGATCCCGGTACGGGGAATCAATATAATATTTTAGTTAGAATGACTGAAGATTACCGCGATAAAATTGATGACATTAAAGATCTTAGTGTTTTAAACGCCCAGGGTCAATTAATTAAATTATCGAATTTGGTTAATGTGGAATTGGTTAAAGCGCCAATTCAGATTGACAGAAAATATCAGGAGAGAATTGTAGAAGTAACGGCAAACAATACCGGGCGAGATCTTGGCAGTATATCAAAAGAGATTAATGATAAACTTGCTAACGTTCAAATACCAACAGGATTTCAAGTTCAGGTAAGCGGAAATGTTGAACAACAGAACAAAACATTTGGCGATCTTGGTTTGGCTTTAATTCTTGCTATCATTCTAGTTTACATGGTTATGGCTTCTCAATTTCAATCTCTTGTTGATCCATTCATCATAATGTTTACAGTACCATTAGGAATGATAGGGGTTGTTTGGGCACTCTTCTTAACTGATACAACACTTTCCGTTACATCTTTTGAAGGTGTTATAGTAATGATAGGCATTGTTGTTTCCAACGGCATTTTATTAGTTGATTATACAAACAAATTACGAAAAGCGGGAATGGGATTGCACGAAGCGGTAATACGCGGCGGCAAAACAAGATTAAAACCAATTCTAATGACAACACTCGCTACTGTGCTGGGATTAATTCCCTTAGCGCTTGGAATGGGAGGAGAAAAATCTCAGGCGCCCTTAGCTATTGCGGTTATTGGAGGACTGACAGTTTCAACAGTACTTACTTTATTATTTGTACCCACACTTTACACTCTTTTTGAAGAAAGATTTAGTAAAAAGAAAAATAACATTAAAGATGAAGTTGAATATGAATAAACACCTATTGATAATTTTTATCTTTTTCTTGATAGCTGATTTATCTCAAGCACAAACCGATTCTCTCACAGTTGAAAAATGTATTGAGATTGCTTTAAGGAATAACCCGCAGATAAAAATCGCCGAAAGCAATTATGAGGCGTCTTCTGCAAATCTAACCAGCACGCGTTCTGTACTTTTCCCGCAGGTTTCATTTACTTCTGGCTGGAATAGAAACGGTGGAAATTTTTTCGTTGGTCCTACTGCTAGAGAAGCTACTTATGGGAACTATTCGTACGGTTTTCAATTACAGCAGCTTATTTTTGATTTTGGAAAATCTTACACACGCTTATCAGGAACTGCAGATCTGAAATCCGCATCGGAACAAGATCTATCTTTATCAAAACAAAATTTAATTCTAAATACTTATGTGGCATATTTTAATTATTTGCAGGCGGTGCGCATTAAAAACGCCAGTCAAGAATCATTGAATCAAGCAGAAGAGCATCTAAGACAAGCGCAAAGTTTTTTTGATGTTGGAAAGAAACCCCAGTTTGATGTTCTTAAAGCAAAAACTGACGAAGCTAATGCTCGCTTAAACTTAATTAACGCGGACAATAATATTGTTGTCAGCAAACTGCAGTTAGAAAATATATTGAACATAAAATTACCTGCCGATTTCAAATTAAAGGACAATCTAGAAATCACCAAAGAAAGCATAGGACTTGAGACTGCTCTAAACGGCGCAAAAGAAAATCGTCCCGAATATATTGGAGCCAAATTCAGAATGGATGCCAACAAATCTTTTCTTAATTCGGCTTGGACTGCAAATCTTCCTTCTATAAATCTTTCCGGAGGATACAATTGGAGAACATTTTCGTTAAACGAAAACTTCTTGAATTCATGGAATGTCGGTATTGCAATTTCACTTCCAATTTTCCAAGGATTTTCTTTAGATGCCGGAATAGATTTGGCTCGCGCTAACTATAAAAATGCCGAAGCCCAATTAGATTATGTTTCACAAGCAATTGATCTTGATGTTCAACAGCA
>JAKAMS010000124.1 GCA_021812745.1 Bacteroidota bacterium
ATATTCCAATTTCACAAAATGAAATTGATAAAAACCCAAATCTTGTTTTATAATCCTCGATTAATCTTAATTTGAAAAACAAAAAAGGCTGCGGTTAACGCAGCCTTTTTTGTTCCTAATCTTATATATTTTAAAATCCCAATTGGCTTCTTCTACTATTTCTAAATTTGGAAGAGTCATTTCTACTGACATAAAAATTTTTATCTTATTTTTTCCCCCCAGAAGAAAAATTGTGTTTATAAATAAAATAAATTACATTGAATAAGAAATTGAAGTAGTTACAAATTTGTTTTACACGGCTATATTATATTCTTTCCTTTTCTCGTACCATAGTTGATACGTTTCCCTAAAAAGGGATTGTACTTTAATGCTGAGATTTTGTTTTTAGGTTTAATGAGCTTGATTAAACGACTGACTAATTAATTCACTAATCTCATTAATAATTTACAAGGAGAATGTATGAGAAAACTACTACTATCTTTTATCTTGCTTCTTCTTGTGCCAAGTATTTTTTTGGCACAAGGAACGTTCAAGATCAAGGGCAAAGTAACCGATGCCAAAACCGGTGAGCCCTTAATTGGTGCAAGCGTAATACTCAAACCAACCAACCTTGGCACCATGGCAGATTTCAATGGCAATTATAGTTTTGAAATCCCGATCAGTTTGGTTAGAGGACAAAAATTTGAATTGATCGCATCATTTGTGAACTATAAGAAAAATTCCGTTCAAATAACTTTAAATGAAACGGATTTCACTCACAATTTTTCATTAGAAGAAGATATTCTAAACATGCAAACCATGGTAGTTACCGGCATGGGCAACAAAGTTGCAAAAGAGAAATTGGGTGTTACTATTGATAATATTGCGGCAAAAGAAATTGTCCAAAGCAATGAGCAAAATATTGTCGCCGCTTTGGCAGGAAAGGTTGCCAACGTTGAAATTACTTCATCTAGTGGTGAACCGGGAGCTTCTGCATATATCCGAATACGAGGCGCTCACTCTATTACAGGCGGTACACAGCCGCTTTTTGTTGTTGACGGTTCTCCAATTAATAACAATGAAAGTACAGGAGATGTTGGAGGCGTTATACAACAGAACCGCGCTTCAGATATAAATCCAAACGATATTGAATCAATAGACATTTTAAAAGGTGCAGCCGCTTCTGCACTATATGGCTCACGTGCACAAAACGGTGTTGTTCTCATTACTACCAAGAGTGGTAAACCGGGAAAAGTAAAAGTAACATATGATGTGAATTATAGCAGCGATGAAGTCACAAATCTACCTGAATTACAAAACATATATGCCCAAGGCACAAAGGGTGTTTCGGATTTAACTTCAACAGGTTCTTGGGGTGCACGCATTGACTTAACTCCGGGAGCGCAGGTCTATGATCATCAAAAAGAATTGTTCGTGAAAGGTTCAACAGTCGATCATAATCTTCAAATATCTGGTGGTAATGAGTGGACAACTTACTTTCTATCCCTGGGCAGAAATTCTACCGATGGAACAATCGTTGGACCTCAAGATTATATAAGAAACTCTATTCGTCTTAAAGCATCACAACGAATTACATCGAATTTTAATATCACCGGAAATATTTCATATGCTGATGTAAGTTCAAATCGTGTCCAAAAAGGATCCAACGTTAGCGGATTATTATTAGGCGGGTGGCGTACACCTCCTTCTTTCAATAACTTGCCTTATCTCAATCCGGTAACAGGATTCCAGCGATCATATCGTTATCCATCAGGAGCGGCGTTATTTGTAGGGCGTGGTTATGATAATCCATTCTTTGTTGCAAATGAAGGTGTTAACCTTACAGAGACCGGTCGTGTTTTCGGCAATCTTAAATTAGATTGGGATCCGCTTGACTGGGTTAACGTAAGTTACGTTTTGGGTAATGACTACTCCAACGAAGAACGCCGAACAGTTATCCCACCCAGTAGTTCTGCTCAACCAACCGGATCTGTAAACCGGTTCAAAGCTACTACTAGGGAAACAGATGGAAATTTAGTTATTACCGCATCACGTAAATTTGATCTTTTTGATTTAAATGCAAGTTTAATGCTAGGTCAGAATATGAATGAACGTAAGTATAATTCATTCAGTACAACCGGCGTTAATATGGCTGTTTATGGATTTAATGAACTTAATAATACATCGTCATACACCCCATCTGAGTACCAATCTGTTATAAGATCTGAATCTTACTTTGGACAATTAACACTGGATATGTTTAATCAACTGTATTTAACAGCCGCACTCCGAAATGATGGATCTTCTACTTTTGGTGCCAGTCAAAAACGTCACTGGTACCCAAAATTTAGTGCAGCTTGGGAAGTAACAAAGTTAGATCTTATGAAGGATGTGCCTTATTTAAGCTTTACTAAACTCCGTTTTGCTTACGGTGAATCAGGACAGGAACCGGGTGTATATTCAACATTCACGGCGTTTGGGACTAGCACGGGAGCTTTTGGAGATTCTTGGGGTGCAAGTCTTACATCAAGTCCATTTGGTTATGGTGGATTTTACACCAGCGGCGGCAAAGGACAGGAGAATATTCTTCCACAACGCTCTAAAGAATTTGAGATGGGTCTTGATATGGGCTTTTTCCAAGATCGTTTAGGTTTTGAATTAACATATTATAATTCCAAGACAACAGATGCAATTTTCTCACTCCCAATAGCACCATCTACAGGCAATACTTCTCAGGTACAAAATGCAGGTACAATATCAAATAGCGGTATAGAGCTCGTGTTAAATGCTCAGCCGCTTAATATAGATAATTTCAAGTGGGACCTACGTTTTATCTACGCACGCAATAAAAATAATGTAGATGACTTGTCAGGCGCAGAGTACATAAGTCTTGGTGGATTTACTAGTTGCTTCGGTGTCGCGATGAAGGACTATCCTCTACCTGTTTTAAGAGGTTATGATTACGTACGATTTGGTCGAGGTGTTAAGGTGAGTGGCGTTGATATTGATAAAACTTACACTGGCTGGACCTCTGGTGATTTATATATCGCCGCAAACGGATATCCGGTTCAAGATCAACAAGTACGTGTTATTGGTGATCCTAACCCAGACTGGACAGGATCCATTTCCAGTACATTTACTTTATTTAATGATTTTGAACTTTCATTCTTGTTAGATATTAAACAAGGCGGAAATGTATGGGATGGAACAAGAGGTGCTCTTCTTTACTTTGGTACTTCTGCCGTCACATTAGACCGCGGCGCAACGACTGTATTCCCAGGTTATGGTCCCGGTGCAGGGAAACAAGTTGCAAGAGATCAAGCATATTACCAAGGTGTAGGTGGTAGTTTTGGCGGCCCTGCTATAGCAGATATGGAAGATGGCAGTTACGTAAAGCTACGCGAGATATCTCTTGCTTATTCTCTTAGGAGTGAATATGTAAAGGAATGGACCGGAATCAGCAGTATTGACATACGATTCAGCGCTCGTAACCTCCATACATGGACAAATTATACAGGTATTGATCCGGAAACTAATCTTACAGGTGGAGGCAATCTGAGAGGTTTGGATTATTTCAATAATCCACAGACCAGGTCGTACGTTCTTTCGCTTCGATTAAATTATTAAGGAGGAAAAAATGAAAACAATAATAAAAACTCATAAATCGATTTTTGTCGTTGCTATACTCTTTAGTTTTTTGCTACTCAGTTGCAGCGACTTTCTTAATGACCCTTCTGTTGAAACAGATCCAAACCGTGCAATTAATGTTTCTGCGGATCTTTTATTTACATCGGTACAGGTTTCACAATTTTACCAATATGAGGGCGCACTTTCACGTACTGCCAATGTTTGGATGCAGCAGTTATCTGGTGTAGATAGACAATTGCAAAGTATGGCGCAGTATGTATGGACTGAAGATGACCATAGTGGACAATTTAGTGCATATTATACAGGCGGTGGTCTTGTTGATATCCGAAAAATTCGTGCTGAAGCTGATGCAAAAGGGTGGAAAGCTTTTTCTGGTGTGGCTAAAGTTTGGGAAGCTTTCTCAATGGGAACGGCTGCCAGTATCTGGGGTGACATTCCTTATTCCGAGGCAGTTTCTAGCGTTAAAACTCCAAAACTAGATAAACAAGCTGATGTTTATGCTGCCATACAAACGCTTTTGGACCAGGCAATTGCTGATTTAACAGATGGAACCGGTTATAAACCAGCAGCAGGAAATGACTTTGCTTATGGAATGAATTTACCAAAGTGGATCGCGCTTGCTCACTCCCTAAAAGCTCGTTTCTATCTACATTGGGCAGAAGTTACTCCAGCCAATTATGCATTAGCTCTTGCACAAGCACAGCAAGGTATCTCATCAAATACTGGTGACTTTAAAAGTAAACACAGCACAGTGGAATCTGAATCGAATGGTTATTATCAATTTTGGCGGGATCGTTCCGGTTACATCAAAGCACCAAAATTTATGATTAATCTCTTGAAGACACGTACTGATCCGCGATTGGCAATTTATTTTTCACAATATCAAGGTCAATATGTTGGCGCGGATCCAGGACAGGCTACGCAAGCTGTATCTGATTTAAGTACTACTATGCTTGCTAAAGAACGTTCCCAAGATATACTCACTTATACGGAAACGCTTTTGATCTGGGCTGAATGCGCATTTAAGACAGGTGATGAACCAACTGCATTGGCTAAATTGAATGCGGCACGCAGAGCTCAAGAATCGAAGTGGAATCTTGCCGCAAACTCTTTAGGTGTTGCAAGCGGATTGACAGGGCAAAATTTAATTACAGCCATTATGGAAGAGAAATATATTTCAAACTTCTTAAATATAGAAGTTTATAACGATTGGAAACGAACCAATCTTCCGGCATTGGTACCATATGGTGGTTTGCAAATTCCAAGACGGTATTTATATGGCAGCGCAGAAAGGAATGCCAACCCAAACATTCCTGCACCTTCTGCTCAACCGTTAAGAAATACAAATGATCCAGGAAATAATTACTAGAAACAATAATTCATAAAAGGCAAGAAACAAAAGAGGCTGCCCAAAAGGGCAGCTTTTTTTATAATCCTTTTACAAAATTGAAAGAGATTGTCTGCGGTAGGGTTTGCTTATTCTCCACATTGAAATAAACATTCCAGCTTAACTCTTTGGGAAGATTTTTATTATAAGCCGAAACTAATCTAACCGCATTAATAGCACTTATAACTCTATTCAAAATTAATGCGCCAACAACGAACCGGACATTTGTATATGCTGCTTCGCTGGAGGTCCACATATTTCTGTATTCTTTACGTTGATCCGGATTAGACCAATTCCAATAATGTGTTGATGGGTTATAAACTTTTTCAAAGTTACGATCCAATTCCATCACTGTGTTGTATTCATCCAAGCTTTGATAAATTCCTATATTAGCAAAGTAATCAGCGTCTTTATTATTAAGATTCACACCGGCTTTAGATTCAGCAAATGTTTTGTAATTCTTAGCCTGCCAATTAGCATATAAATCAAAACCGGTAAAAGTGCCCCACAAAACACCATCGGCTATAGTAAAATATTTTCCGCTCTCATAGCCATTGGCGTAAAGTTCACCCATTCCCGGTAATATCATAGAATATAAAATTGCAAGCGCGGGATTTTTCTTTTCAAACGTCGGATTCTGGATGTTTGATGTTTGATGGCTAATAGCTAATGGCTGAAAGCTGATAGCTGAAACCTGTTTCAGTTCTGTAAGACTTTTTGTTGACGATGTTTGGGCAATCAGAATTGACGACATAAGTACAACGAGAGAGATAATAATTTTCATTTTGATCCTGCCGATATTTTTAACGATTCATTAATTGAGAGATTCTCTGCCGTACAAATGTTTTCATCAACCTCCTTAATTTTTACCTGAACAAATTTATTAATTATTTCTGAATTGTATAGTGCTTTTATTCTTACATAGTTAGAAGTAAATCCTTTTATAAAGCCGTCATGATTCTCATGTTCAAACAGAACATTCAATTCATTACCAATCATGCTTTGATAAAACTCGTGACGTTTCTTCTCGCTTAAAATTCGCAGCATATTTGCCCGCCGTTTCCGCTCAACAACATCAACTTGATTCGGCATCTCAATAGCTTTTGTGTTTGGTCTTTCTGAATAAGTAAATACGTGCAGATAAGAAATTGGAAGATCTTTAAGAAAATTATAGGTATCCAAAAAATCTTCTTCTGTTTCTCCGGGAAAACCAACTATAACGTCAACACCAATTCCAAGATTTTTAATTTTCTCTTTAGCTTTCAGTATTAGTTCTTTGTAGTCTTCGGTGCGGTAACGTCTTTGCATCAACTTCAAAATTTTTGAACTTCCGCTCTGAAGAGGAATATGAAAATGATTACATATTCTTTCATCGTTTGCAGCCAATTCTAAAATTTCATCTGTAAGAAGATTCGGCTCAATAGAACTGATTCTTATTCTGTAATCGCCTTCTATCTCCAACATTTTTTTTAATAGAGCATACAAATCAATTTCTTGCTCTTGATCATGATCAAGATTAAGATCATGACTGGAAGAAAAACTATAATCACCAACATTAACTCCGGTTAGAATTATCTCTTTGTATCCTTGTTTGAGCAATTCCTTAAATTCCTTTATTACTTCTTCCGGTTGAGCGCTTCTGCTTTTGCCGCGCGCTAAAGGAATTGTGCAGAATGAACATTTATAATCGCATCCATCCTGAACTTTGAAGAATGCACGCGTACGGTTATCGGCATCAGTTGAAAACGAGGAGTTAAACGAATTTAATTCTTCAGTTGGTGAAACGTGAATACATGATAGCTCTTTCTTCTCAAAATTTTCTAAGTATGAGAAGAGATTGAATTTTTCGTTGCTTCCCAGGACAGCATCTACTCCGTCAATTTTAGCAATTTCACCCGGACGAAGTTGCGCATAACATCCTGTAACAACTACAAATGCATTTGGATTATTCCGCAATGCACGACGAACAACTTGCCTGCATTCGCGATCAGCATTATCGGTAACAGTGCATGTGTTAATTACATAAACATCGGCAGTATCTTCATAATCAACAATATCGAAACCGCGCTTAAGAAATTGCTTGCCAATTGTAGAAGTTTCTGCAAAATTCAGCTTACAACCAAGTGTATGAAATG
>JAKAMS010000125.1 GCA_021812745.1 Bacteroidota bacterium
TCTCTTTAGTATTTGGAAAAGCGTTCTGCAGCTGGATGTGTCCGGTTGGTTTTATTTCTGAAATGGTGGGAGACTTTGGCGACAAGATCTGGAAGAAACTTTTTAAGCATAGAATAAAACTTCCAAGGTTTATTGATTATCCACTGCGATCAATAAAATATTTATTGTTAGCATTTTTTGCCTTCGCAATATTTTCCATGACGGAAACTGCGCTTGCGTTTTTTTTGAGTGATGCATACAATATAGCAGCTGATATAAAAATGTTTTACTTTTTTGCGAATATCTCCCGTTTTAGTCTAATAGTTATTGGCGTTTTGTTTCTACTTTCAGTTGTTATTAGAAATTTCTGGTGCAGATATCTATGTCCTTACGGCGCATTACTTGGATTGATTGGATTTTTAAGCCCGAACAAAATCAAAAGAAACGCGACGAGTTGTATAGATTGCGGATTGTGCGCAAAAGCGTGTCCCTCATTCATAAAAGTTGATAAGGTTATTACTGTTCATTCTGACGAATGTACTTCGTGTTTGAGTTGTGTGGACGCTTGTCCTGTTGCGGATACTCTAGAAGTCAAAAATATATTTGGGAAAAAGAAAGTCTCAAAAAAAATTATTGCTGCAGGCGTGGTTTTAATTTTTATTGCGATAGCCGGAATAGGAATGCTCACAGGGCATTGGCACAATAAAGTTTCCAAAGAGGAATATTTGTTAATTCACAAACAGTTAAACAGCATTGGGCACCCCACAAGCCCCTCGGAAATAAAGGAACTTAATAGATCTACAGAAAAAGGAAAAACTAAAGCAGAAGAAAAAATCAATTAACACAATAGGTCTGTAACAAGTCTTTCTCATTACAGCAATATTAATTTTATTATTTTTGAGGCGGGATTAGCCGCCTTTTCCTTCAGAGCAGCGGAATCAAATCCCAAAATAAAAACAACGAACCGCAGACATTCACAAACTATTATTGAACAAAGCAAATGAAAATTATTTATACTTTTTTCCTCGTCTTTCTAATTGCATCTCAAATTTATTCACAAACAAAAACCGATTCTCTTAGAACATACAATCTTGGTGAAGTGATTGTAACATCTCAGCAGAGCAACATTATAAAATCATCCAGCGTTTTTGATGTTCACCTCGGCGCAATAGAATCTATCAACGGAACGGATATTTCGAAAGTCATCGGATACGAGCCGGGAGTATTCGTGTCAACCTCTTCAAAGAATGAATCGAAGATTTATTTGCGCGGCTTCGATCAAAGAGAGATTTCCGTTTTTATTGATGGAATTCCTATTTATCAGCCGTACGACGGACTTGTGGATTTGAGCAACATACCAATTAATACAATCGAAAAAATTACGGTTACCAAAGGAATGCCCTCGCTGCTTTACGGAGCTAATTCAATGGGAGGAACAATAAATCTTATTTCCAAAATAAATAAACGGGCGTTTGCGGCAGATATTAATTTGGAGTCCGGCTTTGCAAACAAAGGATCGGTTGGTTTAAACGGCACAATAGATAAAATATTTTATTCGTTGAACGGTACGTTTTCAAAATCCGAAGGATTTGATCTTCCAAAAACTTTTTCTGTTGCCAGAAATGAAAGCGGGAGAGAAAGAAAAAACAGCCAATTTGAAAACCGCGGCGGTATGTTAAAACTCGGTGTTAACGATTTACTTAATTTTGATTTGGTTTACACGCTTATGTTAATTGATAATGAAAAAGGAATACCGACAGATATTTACACTTCGAAGCCGCGTTACTGGAGATTTAACGATTGGAATAAAACGGTTAATAACCTCATGTTCAGAACTATTGTCGGGAATGATTTTGTGATAAAGGGTAATCTATTTTTTGAGCAATTTAAAAATGTTTTAGATTCTTATGACGATGCAACTTTTACAACACAAACAAAACCATATGCATTCCACTCTACTTATGATGATCATTCTCTCGGAATAAATTTAACCTCTTCTGTTAACACAAAACCGATTGGGTTAACAAGATTATCATTTTCTTACAGAAAGGATGTTCATAAAGAGGAGGGAAATTTTAACCAGGGGTTCAAAGATTATGAAGCTGATAATTTTAGTTTAGCAGCAGAACAGGATTTACAAATTGGCGGTAATCTGTTTGTTGTTGCCGGCGCTGGGCTAAATTTCTTAAAGCCTGTTTACGCTAACGGAGGCGCGCTTAGGTCATCCACTTCTGTTTTTAATGGAAACGTAGGAATAAATTTTAGTCCGGATGAAAGAATTAGTGTTCACGCGAATTTAGCAAGTAAAAGCCGGTTTCCAACACTAAAAGAATTTTACAGCGAAACTGCCGGGCGTTATGTTTCTAATCAGAATTTGAGCCCAGAACAAAGCGTGAATGCAGAAGCCGGAATTTCATACTTGTATAACAAACAAAATAACATAGGCGTGACATTTTTTTATTCAACAATTAAAAATCTAATTCAGGAAGTTTCAGTTGGAGGCGGATTAAAGCAGTTCCAAAATATTGGCAAAGCTGTTTTCGCCGGTTTAGAGTTAACAGCGGATTATCAACTGGAAAATTTTAAGATAGATTTTAATTACACATATCTTTCCGCTAAAAACAGGTCAGACAATGCCGTAACTGACATTCTTGAGTACAGACCTGAACAGTTGGCTGCTTTAATTCCTTCTTACACTTTTGAATTCGGACTTAACTTAGGCAGTGAAATTTCTTATACAGGAAAAGAGTACGGAGTTAATCTCGATACAAGTACGTTTGTTCCAATGTCCGATTATTTGCGGTTGAATTTTAGAGCATCGCAAAAAATATTTAACAACTATACACTCTACTTAAGAATTAACAATATATTAGATAAGTATTACGAATCGGATTATGGTTATCCGCAACCGGGAAGAGAATTTATATTTGGAATAAAAATTAATTGGTAGAGAAAGAGCCGAAAATTTTAATTTACAACCAGAAATAAATAATGGTGGAAAATGAAAATTGAAAATGTGCCGTTTACAGTTGTTAATTGGAACGAAGTTGTTCCTAAAGAATTTCCCGGAGAAACGGGTAAAGCATATTGGAAAATTTTTGAGAAAGGAAATATCAGAGCCCGAATAGTTGAGTACACTCCCGGATATCTTGCAGATCATTGGTGCAGCCGCGGTCATGTAATTTACATTTTGGAAGGTGAGTTGATTACAGAGTTAAAGGACGGAAGAGTTTTTAAACTTATACCGGGGATGAGTTATCAAGTTGCCGATGATAATGAACCGCACAGATCTAGAACCGAAACTGGAACCAAAATGTTTGTTGTTGATTAATCAAGAAATGGAATACCAATGTTTAGTAAATTTAATTCGGGGAAAAAAGACTGGTTCTAAAATAGATAGTTGGAATATCTTAGAATAAATATACTGGAGGAGAAATGAACGCAAACAGGAAGTTTGGTTTCATTTCCGTTTCAAGTTCTATAACTCAAACGCCGATAGAAGAGATAGTCGGAGAGTTAATTCCCTCGCTGCACTCACTGGGCGGAGAACAATTTGCTGATGAAATGATAAACGCGCCACTGCCGGTTTATTATTTTGTTGTTACGGGAGGAACCGAAGAAAAAGTTTTGATACTCCAACGGGAAAGAAAAAAAGTTGTAAAGAACGAGCCGGTAATATTACTCGCCCATCCCGGGAACAATTCTCTTCCCGCGGCGTTGGAAATATTAGCGCGGCTCAATCAAGACGGTGATAAAGGGAAAATCATTTATCTTGATGACAATACAAATAAAGGCTGGCAAGAAGAATTAGAAAAAATTATAAATCAGCACATTGTCTTTAATCAACTGAACAATACAAAAATTGGATTGATTGGTGAACCATCCGATTGGCTTGTAGCAAGTACTCCGGAATTATCTACGATTAAAAATGTGTGGGGACCGACCGTAATTAAAATAAATTTGGAAGAGCTCAAATCACTGATTGATGAAGTTAAGGAAGAGCAAATAAGTGATGATCTCCATTCGTTAACTGTAAGGGCAACAGAAATAAAAGAGCCGTCAAAAAAAGAGATGAAAAGCGCTGTAAAAGTTTACTCGGCTCTGAAACAATTAATTAAAAAATATGGACTCACTTCAATCTCTGTCCGTTGTTTTGATTTAGTTACAGATTTAAAAACTACAGGATGTTTTGCATTATCAAAATTAAATGACGAAGGAATCGTTGCCGGATGTGAAGGAGACCTTGTGTCAACGTTTGGAATGTTGTGGGCTAATTTTTTAACAGATCAAATTGTGTGGATGGCAAATCCCGCACAATTAGATGAATCAAATAATTCAATTTGGCTTGCACACTGTACTGTTCCAATGAGTATGGTTGAGAATTATAAATTGCGTTCACATTTTGAGTCGGGACTTGGTGTTGGTATCCAAGGAGAATTATCGAAAGGAAAAGTAACAGTATTGAGATTAGGCGGAAAAAATTTAGAAAAGATCTGGACCTCAAACGGAGAAATAATTGAATCCGGTTCATCAGAAAATCTTTGCAGAACACAAGTGAAGGTTAAACTTCACGGATCGGCAAAGGCATCTGATTTACTTACTTCACCGCTAGGAAATCATGTTCTTTTGATGCGCGGCAGTTATGCTAAAGAATTGATAGAATGGTGGGAAACTTTTATTGAGAAATGAACATCGTCAAAAGATGAAGCCATCTTTGTATACTTATTTGCCCGATAATGTTCTCAAACAAACTAAACTATTATCTGATTTTTTACGATAATCTAGTAACAATGGAAACGATTTATGAGAAGACTATTAATTATTGTGACTATAATTAGCCTCGCTCTTTCTTTTAGTGCGTGTTCAACTGTTCTAAATACAACTACACAAGAGATAGGATTGAAGACCACTCCGACCAATGCAAAAATAACCGTTGACGGTAAAAAATTTGGGATGTCTCCGCAAGTAGTGAATGTTGACCGCGGATCTAATCATATAATTAAATTTGAGTTGGAGGGATACGAAACGTACGAAACTCAGCTGACACGTAAAATTTCATTCTGGTTTTGGGGAAATGCACTCAACGGATTCATACCGGGAATGATTGTAGATATGTTTACGGGGTCAATGTATAATTTGCTGCCTGAAAAAATTGAAGTAGAATTAATCCCCGCAAAAATAGTTGCTCCGGTAAAGAAGAGATAAAAAATTTAATTGTTTTTAAACACACTTTTATATTTTTCATAAAAAGAATCGTTTGCAGGAAGAGCCCCTTCTACGGTACATATTTCTCCGGCAAATTTATTGGCTATCTTATTGATCTTTTCAATTTTCCAGCCATGTAAATAACCAAGACAAAGAATTGCAGAATAAGCATCTCCCGCACCTAAAGTATCAATAATTTTTTTTACCGAAGACTTCGTCTTGTTTGAACCGTCTTTTGAAAATAAATACGCGCCTTCTTCTCCAAGTGTAATACATAATAAATCTAAATTGTATTCATCAACCAATCTTTTGGCAGCATCTTTTATTTTATATTCTCTCTTAAACAATAGATCGGTAATAATTTTGAGTTCATCTTGATTTGTTTTAATTACGCTGCATTTGTTGAAAGTAGTAGAAATCATCTGTTCGTTAAAAAAATTATGACGGAGATTAAGATCGCTGAAGTACTTAATCTTTTCATTGAGAAGATGCTCAATAGTGCTTCTTGTAGTAAAACTTCTTTGCGATAATGTTCCGAAGTAAAGCAAGTCGGTTTTTTTTGTAACTAACTTTTTAATCTCGTCTGTCAATTCTATGTAATCCCAGGCGCTTTCCGGTGAAATTGTAAACTGAGGAACTTTATTTTCTTGCAGCCGCAGATTCACTTTCCCGGTGGGATAATGTGGATCCATTGAAATATTTTTGCAATCAAACTTCTTTGATTTTAAGAACTTGAGAATTTCTCTGCCGTTTTTATCGCTGCCAACTCTCGAAACAAAATTTCCCTGCCCGTTTAATTTCCAAACATGATATATAAAGTTAAACGGTGCACCCCCAAGTTTTTTATATTCGGGATAAACATCATATAATATTTCGCCAATTGAAGTTATTCTGAAATTCATATTCCGCTTTTCCTTTCCAAGAAAAAATCTCGAAGAATATTTTATTTTTTTCGTTCTCTGTTTTCAAGCCGGTCTTTATCCTGTTCTTTTGCATCGCGCATCATCTCTTTAACGTTATCAATTTCCGGTGATTCTTTCAAGGATTTCCAATCAAACTTTTCATCAAGAGGATCGAGCGCTTTCTGAGGATCAAAAATCTTTCTATCTATATCTAATGCAGAGTAAGGAGTAAAATCCGGTTTGTCCGTAAAGAAATCGGAAAGATCATTTGCACCGGCATCATATTGATTTAGATATGGTATCCCGAGCACATTCCAAAATGATTTGAAGATGCTTCCGAAACTATAGTGAATATGGCTAACGTAGTTTCTCTTAACATAAGGAGAGATAACCATCAAAACACTTCTGTGTGCGTCAATATGATCAACACCATTCTGAGCATCATCTTCAGTAATTACAATCATCATATTTTTCCAATATGGAGTATGAGAAAGAAATTCGACAAAGCGACCGATAGCAAGATCATTATCTGCCATATAACTTTCCCGGAATGGGTAACCTGCGGCGGGGCGCTCGCCGGCACCGTGATCGTTTGGAACAATTGCGGTTATTACGGAAGGCATCTGCTTACCTTCGCCAATCCATTTTTCCTTAAACTCTTTGATAAACATGTCCGCACGAAATTGATCCGGAATATTTGTGTTATACGTTGCATACATTCTTGAAGAATTATTATAAAGCGGAGCGGCAACGGGAAAGTTCACAGTTGATTTTACGCCAGTATATTTAAAACTTTCGTGATAGGCGCCGGGTTCAAACATTAAACCGCATCCGAAATTGAAAAAATCTTTTTTGTTACGCACAAGATGATCCCACAGTGTACCCGCTTCATTCATATCTTCGGGATAAACAGCGCCAGCCGCACCGTTCATTCCAAATACTCCGGGCGCTTTTGAATCTTCTTTGAAATCTCTGTTGTTTCCGTAATTAGCGGGTGTTGTTGTTTCCACCCATTCATTGGGATAGTTATTTGCAAGCCAGCGATGACCATCT
>JAKAMS010000126.1 GCA_021812745.1 Bacteroidota bacterium
CAAAAACGAACTTGAAAATATTAAAGTTTTAAGTCAGGTTTGGGGTAAAATAAAAACGTAATAAATCGTAATGAGCAATCCAAATCCAAATCCCAAATATCAGTTTAAGCCCGGAAATAAAGCTGCTTGTGTAAACAAGGGTAACGTTCAGGTAAAGACGATAATACGTGAAAATATTAAAGATTGGTCAAGGGTTGAGGAACTGATCGAGCGAAACATTCTTGAATTTCTTAACAGCGCGGATGAAAAGACAAGACGCTGGGCTACACAATATTTATCCGAATTTGGGAAAGCCAAAAAGCGCGAGGTAACCGCAACGGTAAAACATGAGGCTGTTAAATTCGATCTTTCTCAACTAAGACCGGATGATCTTGTGCAGCTATCAAATATGCTGAAAAGGATTCAGAAGCCGGTAGAGGAAAATGCAGAAGCTAATAAATAAGGCAATCTTAAGCGAAGCCCTTATTAATGATAGTTCAAAATGAGCGTTACAACGCATATAGGGAAAAGATTGAAAATTGGATTAAAAATAAAGGAAATCCCGATAAGCGTTATAACGTCTATTACTAAACAAAAGTTTAGTTGTAGGTAAACAAAAGTTTAGTCCAGGCTAAACAAAAGTTTAGTAAAATCAAAAACAATAACAAATAATATGCCAGAGAAAAAAGAGAGAGTAAATTTAGGGGTAACAGTAAGAGTAATTCTTACTGATAACAATACTTTTCATCCAGTTTTGTCAGAGCTAATAAGAATTATGAATAAAGAGACAAATGAAATAATACTAAATGGCGAAGTAAAAAACCGGATAACCGAAATAGTCAAGAAAATACGGAAAATTGAAAATGCCAAAAAGCTTCCTGGAGAAAAAAAAATAAATTTAGATATAGGGAATATCGAAGCATATATAAATAAATTTGTTCAGCAAGATCATCTGCTAAAAATTGCAGAATCCACCTACATGGTCAATCCACGAACCGCTTTCAACAATGCTAATTATGTGTTCAAATATCTTGACCAAAAATACCAAGATTTATTAAGCAAAAATTTCCAATTGCTTAACAAAAAGTTAAAAAAGAAAATTCAGGACACAAACGAAGAAATCAAACAAGACAAAGTATTAAATAATTTCAAAGATATTCTTAATAACTCAAAACTATTTGAAAGGTAATTATGAATGAAATATTTAAATTTTTATTAGAAAAGGTAGGAGATAACGGCTTTACTAATTTCATGATAACAATTGACAAAGACAAAAAAGAGGTTGTAATCGAAGATATGTTTAATGTAACCTTTGCGCGTGTTTATAAGTATGACAATAATTTTAATTTTACCTTAATTGAAGAAACGGAATATACGAGCGAGGATGATTGACCTTCCGGTAAATATTGACGAAACTTTATTCCACGCCGTTGAGATTGAACGCTGCAGGCGTGATCCTCTGTATTTCATTCAAGAATATGTAAAGATTGAGGATAGAGATGTTGAGGGCATAGTAATTCCCTTTCAGCTTTGGAATGCACAGAAAGAAGCGTTAGAATCATTTTTAAGCGAGCGATTGATTCAGATAATGAAGGCTAACCAACTTGGTTTAACATGGCTTATCATTGCTTACGCTGTTTGGCGAATGAGATTTAATGCAGGTTATTCTGTTAAGGCAATTTCGGACACAGAGACAAAGGCTGCCGAAATTATCAGGCGTGTTGATTTTATTCTGAGGCACTTACCCAATTGGTTAATATCTGAAGATAAGACGGCTGATGTTTGGTATGAATCGACATCATTAACGGTTACGGTCCATCATAAAGGCAAGGAAGACGCAACAATTCAAGCGTTCACGAGTTCACCGAAAGTAGCTGCTTCATTTACGGCTAATCTGTTTTTATTCGATGAATGGGCTTTACAGGAATATGCCGCCGAGATTTGGACTTATGCCTTTCCTACGATTAATAGACCGACTGGAGGGCAAGTAATAGGAATATCGACAATAGAGCGCGGAACTTTATTTGAGGATATTTGGCGTAATAATAAGGCATTTAAGAAGATTTTCTTAGGTTGGTATTCAGATCCACGCAGAGATAAGGCTTGGTATGATAACACAGTCCAACAATTAGGCAGAGATGAGACGTTGAAGCATTATCCGGCTACACCTGAGGAAGCATTAGCAATTCCTGGAGGAGCCTTCTTTGATAACTTTAATAGCTTGGTACATATCCGCAATAAGGCAATAATTGAAAGCTGGTACCGAAAGTACAGATGTTTGGACTATGGTTTGGATATGCTCGCTTGTTATTTTATTTATGTTGATGGTTACGGCAGGGCAAGAATTTACAAAGAGATTCATAAGCCTAATTTGGTTATTAGCGAAGCAGCTTATGAGATACTGAAGGAATCTGGGGCGAAGGTTCCGGAGGATGTAAATAAGTGGAACGGACTAAGTAAGGAAGAAAAACAAAAGATTGCGGATACTTCAACAGAAAAGTTCCTTGTAACCTATGCGCCTATTGATATGTTTGCCAGGGCAAAAGATACGGGTAAATCCTTAGATATGACATGGCAAGAGAACTGTATAACTTTGTCTAAGGTTGATAACAAACTTGAGGCTGGATGCGCGAAGATGAAGCAGTGGCTTAATCCTTATGTTACAAAGGACGTACAAACGTCAGAGGAATACACAACCGCTAATTTAACAATTGACAGAGATGCAGCGCCTAAATTAGTTGAATCTTTGTTAAACATACAAAAGGATAAGCGAAATCCGAATATATGGAGTAATGAACCGCACGTATTAACACACTCTGTTACCGCTATTATGTACTTCTGCACAGAGTATGCGATACCGGCGGTGGAAGATAAGCCCAATCCTTTAAAATGGCTTGAGGACTTGATTAAAGAGAAAAACAAGAAAAAATTAAAAACAACGAGCATGAGCAGATGAAAAACTACTACTATTTAATAGCAGCACTTATATTTGCAATTATTAAGGGCTTGTATGATAACCGGAAAGCAAAGAAGCAATACGGAGCCTACAGGGTTACTTATAGCTGCCATGGATACTTTAACCACGAGCATAGGTTTGATTTTACTTCCAGAATATGCAAACTGTTCCAGGAAATTGTGAACATGAAAGTGTTACATCCGTTTTTACTGAAGAAATTTAATCCTAAAAAATATTTAAAAATAAAACTTGCAATGAAGTATGGCAGACGTGCTTTAATTAGGCGAGTTAAGAAAGGACAGAAGGCGATCTAATGCCACTATATGACTATAAATGCCCACAAGGACACCGCTTTGAGGCTACGGCAAAGATGAGTGATATGAGTAAACGAGAATGCCCGGAATGCCATGAGATGGCAAAGAGACAAATATCTGCGCCTAACAGCACATTTAAGCTGAGACCAGGCGAAAGTTATCTTGACACTAAAAGCTTTAATCATCTTACGGGTAAGAACCACACAAATAGGAGACCGGAATAAACGAACTTGAAAAAAAAGAAGGCGAGAAGTATATTCGGGCGGTTAATAACGTGAAATTGAAATGAAATTAAAACTTAACATAAGAACAACCCTACCGGGACTCTTCCAAATGGAGTTCCGGTATGGCAGAAGTAAAGCTTTTATCTAAGAAATCAAATAATCTTTTGATGGGGACAAAAAATGAGAATGTTGACCTCATTTCTTACGTTACGGGCAGAGAAAACGATTATCAAAAAGAATTTACTAATTACTTCAAAGAATCCCTCCAGAACTACAAACGAGTAGCCGGATACATCTACAGCAAAGCGGACCTGGCAAAACTGAACGAAGAGGAAAGACCTTCACACGTTTATAACTTGCTTTTGCCTAAGATAATGAACCTTGCAGGCAGCTTCCTTGATAACCAAAGCAAAGTAGAAGCCGATCCAAGAACGCCGGGTGACTTTGGGATGGCTAATATACTTACCGATCTTTTGGATTATGTTCATTATACCGCAAATGACTTGCCTACGATAATGACCGCAGCTTACCTATGCTCTACTATTGGACGTGTAGGCTGGGTTTATGGCGATTACAGTTACGAGAAAGACAGAGAAGGCGTATTTACTATTCAGATTTATGACCCCTTTAGGCTGATGTGGAATACAGCTACACCGATTAAAGAATTTAGAAAATGCGATACGATAATTGATAGGGCTTGGTACAGCTTAGAGGAAATATTAACACTATTCGCAAATGATGACCAGGACAAATATGATGAGATTATGGAAAAGGGAAAGATGTACTTTGGCGAAGATCCGCAAACGCATAACGTACTTAATCCAATTGAGCGTATAACAGGCAATGACATATCATATCCGGGAGAAGATCAAGGTTATGATTCGGTAACGAGGATGATAGACAACTTTGTCTATAACAATCAGAATTACTTTGACAGCTATAGAAATCTGTTTAAGGTTACTGAAGTTCACTACAGGAAAGTGGAGAAGGTATTGCAGCTTTGGGATTATAGGACTGCTCAGTGGTATAATATATCAAAGGCAGTGAATCTTTCGAAAGACGGTAGAAAATACGACACCGCGAAAATGGAAATGGTAAGGGCAGCATTTCCGGACAGCAAAATAATTAATACATCCCAATTAACTACGTGGCAAAGTGCGGTTTGTCCGGCACTCAATATGGTATTACACGATGAGCCTTATACAGTGCAGAACGGATATATGAAGCCGATTCCGATATTCTGTTTTGACTTTGGTATGGATAGCATGGATTGGAAGTCTTATGTAGATCACTTAGCTGATCCGGTAGCATCTTTTAACGTGGATATGAACACGATGCAGACTTATTTTATGAAGGTTGCGAGCGGCGAAACATGGTATGAGGAAGGCGCTTTAGGAAAGCATGAAGATGAGTTTAAAGAAAATAAAATCGGCGCGGTAAAACCAGTTGAACCGGGCGGATTAGCTAAAATCAAAAGACTTGATCCTCCGAAATTACCTTCGGGATTAACCCAGTTAAATCAATTTAAGATGGGAATGATAAATGATATTTCCGCAATTGGTCTTAACGCAATGGGACAGCGGGAAACATCTCACGAACCGGCTGCGGCGATAAGACAAAGGATTGCACAGACTGATTTGATGCAGGCTTATGTACAGAATAATGCTGTAAATGCACTTTTGATACTTGGAAGAAATACGCTTGATTATACTTTGGCTTATTTTACACCAGGAAGAATAATTAAAATTACACGAGATGAGACAAATCCTTATTGGCTTGAGATAAATGAGGACGCAATAAGAAAAATAACATACAGCAGGCAAGGCGAGTTTTTAGGCGAGGAAATCATTCCGGGGAATGTTAAGAATACACAAGTTGATATTATTCTTTCTAAGGCTCCCTTTGGACAGAACCAGAAACTGCAAGAATTCCAGATGATGATGACAATAGCGGAGTTCTTAAGTAAGCTTAATCCTCAGTTGGTTAATCCGGAATTACTTGTTAAGAGCGCGCCGCTGAAGAATAGAGACGAATGGCTGGCATATATCAGGTCCGTAATGGGTGACATTATGCAGAAGACAGAACAGCAGCTTGCAATGACGAACAAAGCCAACGCAATGAGGATAGCGCAGGAGAATATGTCTTTGAGAGAGAAGCAGCTTGGTTTACAGCAGAAGCAGCAGAACGTTGACTTAGGGAATATCATAAACAGCACGGTAGCAATGGCAAGCAGCAGCGTACCGATGCAATAACGAACCTAATTATCCCAAAAACGAACTTGTTTAAAAATAAATAAGTAAACAAGTTTGCTGTGTAATTTTATTAAGAATAATCCCAAAGGAACTCAGATGGAAAATCTCACTTTAAAATTAAGACTAACCGAAATTACCAGCATTAATTTAGAAACAGGTCAAGAATGGGATTATAGTAAATACCCGGTTGTCGGATTTTATTTTAATACTAACCCAAATGATGTTGCTCCATATAAAATGATGATTAAATATCCATCTGACTCGCTAATTATCTTTGATAAAACACAATTTAATGAATTTTTTGAATTGGTTGAAAAAAAAGAAGATGTAGAACCCTCAAAAAACGAACCTTCGCTTGGTTTTATAAGTGAAAATGCTTTGTTGAAAGCTATTGCAATTAGCCAAAAGCCGGAACTAATTAAAGAAATTCAATTTTAAGGATAACAAAATGATATACTTTTATATTGCAGTTTTGATAGTGATTATTTTTGATTTTATCCTTTACCGAAAGAGTAAAGAAAAAATCAAAGTTTTATTAACATTTGAAAGAAGATTCAAGCAAACATTGATTAAACATCAGGAATATTACGATCTACTGCTGAAGGAACTGGGATATAAATATATTCCAGCTCATGAGGTTGCTAAACATACACCTTTATCGACTGAACCTATTATAGGTGAAATAGAATTGATTAATCAATTTAGAAATATGGAATACGAAACTATTCCGGCATGTTTAGAAAAGGTTAAGGAAGTTATAGACAAGAACCAAATTATATTAACTAACGAACATCCACTATTACACGCAGTTGATTTGTTACAAGAAGAACATAGAAAATTAGCAGCAGATTATTATTCTAGCAAAAAAACCTTTGTCATTAAACGGAAAAAGAGGAATTAATATGCACATCAACTCAATAACACACAAAGACACACCGGCGCACTTAAAAGGTTTACGAGTACAGCTCGACAGGATAATAAAGGTAAATGAGAATACTGATTATGTTTCTCCCTTGCTGATAGATAAGATTTCCACTTCCCGGAACTGGTTTGGAGCTATGATAAAGGCAATGGGTGGAACGCTTGAGCCGGACAGATGGACTAATAGCATAGAGACCTATGAAGTTGAAAAGAAGATGTTTGAATCTGTTAAGGCGGAACTTGACGGCATTGTAGATGGATGTAAGCATACAGCTTATGCGATTGAGCAGAATAAAAATGTTGACGCACAGACTTTTCAGACCGGATATTTGAGGGCAATATTTTATTTGCTTGAGGCTTCAATGTGGATTGAGAATAAGATGATGGAGGGAGTAAACTGATGAGTAAGTATGTTTTGAAACGTGATTTACCGTTTGCAAAAGCGGGAGAAAATATCAACTTTATGAAAACTTCTTCAGACCAAGAGAA
>JAKAMS010000127.1 GCA_021812745.1 Bacteroidota bacterium
CTTTATTAATTTTATGAGCATTTACAACTATCTGGCTCTCTTCCGCCTGCCGGAATATTTTTGTCAGCATAGCCGTTGGAATTATTCCCGATTTGATAAGATCGTGCAGAATATTTCCGCATCCGACCGAAGGGAGCTGATCTACATCTCCAACAAGTATTAATGTGGTATTTAAACTCACCGCACTGATTAAACTGTTCATTAAAAGTGTGTCTATCATAGAAATTTCATCTATAACAAGAAGATCAGTCTCAAGCGGATTCTCTTCATCGCGCTGAAAGAGACGGTCTTGCGGATTATACTCTAGCAGACGGTGAATTGTTTTTGCTTCCATTCCGATCACTTCACTCATTCTTTTTGCGGCTCTTCCGGTCGGTGCGGCAAGCATAATATTCTTCTTTAATATTTTATATGATTCAATAATTCCTTTAAGAGCGGTTGTTTTTCCGGTTCCGGGTCCGCCCGTTAAAATGAGAATCTTATTTGTAAGAGAATTCCGGATTGCCTCAAGTTGTTCTTCTGAATAAATGGGATTTAACCGAACCGCTTTTATTTCTTTTTCCGAGAATTCACTTGAGCATTCGGATAAAGCTTTGATTTTTTCTTCAATATTTCTTTCTGCTTCATAATAATGCGCCAGATAAACTTTCCCGTCAATAATGTTTATCAGGTTTTGTGATTCCATTTCCCGGAAGAGCATAAGAGAATCCGTAAGATCGGTGACTAATACTTCATAACACTTTGAGATAAGTTCTTCCATTGGAAGAAAAACATGCCCGTCTCCGGAAGCTTCATTCAAAACATAAATTATTCCCGCTTTAATTCTTTTTGGATGATCTTCGCTGAAGCCGACACTCTTCCCTATCGCATCGGCAATCTTGAAACCGATTCCCCAAACATCGTAAGTGAGTTGATATGGATTATCCTGCACAATTTTAACAGAGTTAGCTCCGTATGTTCTATATATTTTTAATGCGTATGAAGGGGAAATATCAAAAGATTGAAGAAACATCATTATTTCTTTAATTGCTTTCTGTTCTTCCCAGCTCTTCTTGATCAGATCAAGTTTTTTAATTCCAATTCCTTCAATATCAAGAAGACGGTTAATATCCGCGTCAAGAATCTCAAGAGTTTCTTCTTTGAAAAAACCAACTATCTTCTCCGCGGTTGCGGATCCAACTCCTTTGATTAATCCCGAACCGAGATACTTTATAATCCCGGCAGTTGTAGAGGGATATATTATAGAAAAGGATTCGATCTTAAACTGCTCGCCATATTTGGAATGAGTTTCAAACTCGCCTGTAAGCTTTAGTTTTTCACCGACTTTTACATTCGGTAAAATTCCTACTGCTTTTAAGCCGTTGGAAAAAGAGGCAATGCAATACCCGGTTACTTCATTCTTGAATAAGTATCCTTCTAATATCGCTTCTATTGTTTGCATGTAATATTCAAATTCATAATTGAAATATAATATTTAGAAAGAGTAAAGCTGTAATGAAGGAAAAAGAAAAAATATACTTTGGATTTATCTGCGAAGGTCATAAAATATCTGCGTTATCTGTGTTCTATTCATTATAAAAACAGCGCACAGATGACGCGGAGAACTATAACATGGGTAATTGCTATTCTATTTTATTCAGCCGTCCACTTTTTCAATGTTGCTTCAATTCCCTTTTCCGATTCGTTGTATGTTGTAATCATCTGAGAAGTTGGGGGCATATCACTTTGCTGCAATAAATTTTGCAATGAAGAAAAAGTTCTTAAATACTTGGAAAATTCTTTTCCGATTTCAGAGAATTTTTCATCTTTTTTCTCCGCAATTTCTTTTAATACATTTCTACATTTTATTACATATTTATAGCAAGCTAAACTCAAATCATGCTGAAGCTGCAAATCCTTTATGCTTGTTTTTACTCTGGGGTCCATCTTAATATCAAATGTTTGAGTAAATTGTTTTCCATCAACAGTTAATCTTGCTCTATAAATTCCGGGCATTACAAATGGAGATGTAGGCGCCGGTGCAGTGTTCTTATAAATTGCAGACATTGGATATGACGGCGGAACATTTTGAGGCGTGTATCTCATATCCCACATAAATCTGTGTGAACCTGCTTCAGCCGAAAGTATCTGTTGAGGACGAATCCAATAAAGAGGAATATTTAGATTAGGTATTTTGTATAGTGTATCATTATTTGCATACTTTCTAATAACTGTTCCTTTGGAGTTCAATATTTCCAGACTAACATTGTCTGCCTTATTCTCTAAATAATAATTTAGGATTGCACCTTCCGGAGGATTTTGTCCCGCAGGTTCCTCTTGCGGTAACGGTGTGTCTGTATTCATATCCCATCTAACACGATACGAGTTTTGCGGTTTGAATAGAATTACATTTATTTTTTTTGATTCCGCATTAAGCTGGCGTAAAGGTGTTATATCGTCTAATATCCAAAAACTTCTGCCGTGTGTTGCTATAACCAAATCATCATCTTTGATTATCAGATCTCTTATAGAAGTAGCAGGCATATTTAACCGTAAAGATTGCCAATTTTCTCCCTCATCAAAAGAAACATATACCGCAGTTTCACTTCCGGCAAATAATAATCCTTTCCTATTTGGATCTTCTTTAACAACATTGACCGGATCATCCGGTAAACCGTTGACAATTTCTTTCCAAGATTTACCGCCGTCTTTTGTTTTATAAATATGAGGACGCATATCATCTAACCGGATTCTGTTTACTGCAGCATAAGCAGTATTAACATCTGTATGGCTTGCATCCATCAAAGAAACTTTAGACCAGCTTGTTATTTCCGGTGGAGTAACATTTTTCCATGTCTTACCGCCATCTTTAGTAACATGAATTAAACCATCATCCGTGCCGCACCAGATTGTATTAATATCAACATAAGATGGAGCTACAGTATAAATAACTCCGCGCCTCGGCATTTTTTTCATTTCATCTTTAGTATAAATTCCAACGCTCGCCGGTATATCCCAGCTTTTTCTAGATAAATCCGGACTAATAATTTTCCAACTGTTTCCTCCATCAAGTGTTTTGAATAAAACATTTCCCGCATAGTACAATGTTTTATTATCAATTGGGTTGAACAATATTGGAGCGGTTCTAATAAAACGGTATTTGCCGCCGCGTCCAACTTCCGGAGAAATATTTTGTGTTTGCCCGGTTCGTTTATCATACTTAGAAATTTTTCCGCCGTAAATAATATTTGGGTTTTTAGGATCGGCAACAGCATAGCCATATTCTTCAGCGCCGACCGGATGCCATTCTCTAAATGTTATCTGTCCGTCATTTCCGCGGGATGCAATTCCTACAGAACCGCTCTCCTGCTGTCCGCTGTAAACATTATAAGGGAATGCATTATCTGCGCTAACATGATAAAATTGTGCCGTCGGCTGATTATACCAGCTCGAAAAAGTTTCACCTCCATTAACTGTAATTATAGCTCCCTGGTCACCGGCTATAATCATAATCTTGTTATTATCCGGATTAAACCAGATGCGGTGATAATCGTCTCCTCCCGGCGCGCCACGGAAGCCGCTCCATGTTTTTCCTCCATCAATACTTTTCCAAACTACTACATTTGCAGAATAAACAATATCGGAATTAGTAGGATCAACGCTTACTTCAGCAAAATCATCACCTCTTCCCCAAAATCGTCCATCGGAATTAATATTAACCCATGATTCGCCAGCATCATCGCTTCTATATATTCCGCCGTATTTTCCGGCATCAACTGAAGCATACATTCTATTAGAATTAGATGGCGCAATACAAACACCTATTCTTCCCAATCCTTGTGCTGTTGTTGGTAATCCTTTTGTTATTTTATTCCATGTCGTTCCGCCGTCTGTAGATTTGAATAAACCGCTTTCGGATCCACTCCATTCACCATTTTCCCACGGACCTTGTCTCGCAGCCCAAAGATCAGCAAATATTATATCAGAGTTGTTTGGATCAATTGTAACTTGAACCGCTCCGGTGTTTTCATCTTTATATAAAACTCTTTCCCATGTTTCTCCGCCATCAATTGTTCTATAAACTCCTCTCTCTGTATTTGGTCCATAAGGATGACCAAGTACGGCGGCAAAAACACGGTTTTCATTTTTAGAATCTATTGCAAGTCCGCCAATTTGTTGTCCATCTTTCAAACCAGTATTCTTCCATGTATTGCCTGCGTCAGTTGATTTATAAATTCCATTACCAACTGAAAGATCCGGGCGCTGGATACCTTCTCCGCATCCTACATAAATTACATCCGGGTTTGAAGGTGCAACTACAATATCGCCAACCGAACCTGTCGGCTGATCATCAAAAATCGGTTTCCAGACTCTGCCGAAATCAGAAGTTTTCCATACACCGCCGTTATTAACTCCGATATAAAAAACATTCGGCTGCTGTCTAACACCAACAGCACCCACAGTTCTTCCGCCGCGGTGCGGACCAATCATACGCCACTGCATAGAATTGAAATATTTTTGTTCAAAAGTTTGCGCGTTGGTTATGTGAAGAAAGGAGATGCAAATGAATACAATTGCAAGAAGTTTGCGGGATAGATTTTTTCTCATATTAGATTTTCATTCAGATTATTTATGAAATTATTTCTTAGTAACTGAAAATTCACTTAGCTCTTTATCAAAGTAATAATTTTGAGTTATAAATACTAACGGTTGGCAGATTAATATACTTCCAGCAAAAAAGGCAATTAGAGGTTAACAATTTATTTGTGAAATGATACTACAAATTTACTCCCTTTTCCTTTTTCCGACTCAACGGAGATTTCCGCTTTATTAAGTTCACAATACTTTTCTACAAGAGATAATCCTAAACCATTGCCTTCAAACCTTCTTGAATATCCGTGATCTTCATGAATGAATGGCTCAAATATCTTTTTTAAAAAATCTTGTGCTATACCAATTCCTGTATCCGAAACAATAATGTTTACTTTTTCTTTTTCACTTTTTTCAACAATAACTTCTACTCTCCCGCTTTCGGTAAATTTAATTGCGTTTTCAATCAAATTAATAATAATTAGTCTGACGCTTTTTTTATCGCCGTAAATTATTGGGTGTTCAGATTTAATAATTATACTAAATTCAATTCCTTTTTCTTTGCATTGATTCGCAAACTCATCTTTTATCTCTCCAAAGATTTCTTTCATCAAATCTAATTTTGTAAAATTTGCTCTATAAGTACCAAGTTGTATTTCCGACATATCAAGAATCATTTCAACTGTTCTTATTAATCTTTTATCGGCTGATTCTATTGCGTTGATGCTCTTAATTATTTCCGGTGCCAGATTATCGCCTAATTGATCCTTAATAATAGTTGTATGCCCCATTGATATAGCTACCGGTGTTCTAATTTCATGAGATATCTGCGCTAGAAATTCTGTTTTTAATTTGTTTGCCTTCTCAGCTTCTTCTTTCGCCAGATTAATAAAATAAATTGCTTTGTTAATTAAGAAATAAAGGAATACTGATGTTAGCATAACATAGGACCATGCTTTAAAAATCACTATCCATATTCTATGTTCTGTTAATGCAAAAAATTTCCCCATTGTAGAATCTGTTAAGAAAATCCAGACAGCACTTAGACAGACATAAATAAAAATAATTCTAAGTGTCATAATCGAAGAGAAGACTCTTGGGGAATTTTCATCCCTCTTTTTCACTTTACCTCCAAATTACTTTTGCCGTTCATTATTATCGTGTCTAAAATGAAATTATTTATAAAAGAATGGATTGAGGAAAGAATAAATAGAAGTGGGATGTTTAAAATAAAAAACCCCGGTTATGCCGGGGTCATAAAAAATAATTAATTCTTGCTGATTAAACGAACATCAGCCGCTTGAAGTCCTTTTGGACCTTGAGTAACCGAAAATTCAACTTTATCATTTTCTTCTAAAGATTTGTATCCATCTCCAACAATTGACTGAAAATGTACAAATACATCTTCTCCGCCTTCTTGTGAAATAAAACCAAAACCTTTTGTGCTATTGAACCATTTTACTGATCCTTGTTTGCGCTCTGCCATAACAGATGCTCCTTTTTGTAATTATTGATTGTTTGTTTTTGACAGGGCTTTATATCTACTGAAGATTTTCGAATTGCTTCTACGTCTGCATCTACTTCTAAAGTTACTGCCTTTGATGATGTAAAGATACGGCAACTATTCACCGTATCCTAATTAATATTAACAACACATTACACAGAATTGAATGGGCTCAACAATCACTAATTTTTTGGCAATGTAAATGAAAAGGTACTCCCCTTTCCGACTTCGCTTTCCGCCCAAATTTTACCATTGTGTTTCTCTACAAATTCTTTGCATAGTATTAGTCCAAACCCGGTTCCTTTTTCTTGTGAATCTCCGATGTCGCTATTCTTAACATCAATTCTAAAAAGTTTTTCTAAATCATTTTTAGACAATCCCGCACCGGTGTCTGTCACCTTAACAAGAACCATCCCGCCGGAATCTTCAGCAGAAACTTTAACAGAGCCGCCGTTATTTGTAAACTTAATTGCGTTAGAAATCAGGTTCCGGAGAATTGTGTCAAGCATATTAGTATCTGCCATAACCGTAGTTGCTTCTCTAATTTCTGTAACTAATTCAATGTTTTTATTTTTGGCGTGAGCAATATGAACTTCTACAGAATCGTCAACAATTTTATTTAATTGGAGCTGTTCCGGGGAAAAATTAATTCCGCCTGTCTGGCTTTGCGCCCAGTTAAGCAAGTTCTCTAAAAGTCTATACGTTGATTTTGCCGAACTGCATATTACATCTATATATTTTTTCTTTTCTTTATCAGATAATTCAACAAAATCCTCTTTCAACATTTCCGCTAAACTGCTGATTATCTGGAATGGATTTTTTAGATCATGACCGATGATGGAAAGCAATTTATCTTTTGAGTGGTTTAACTGTTTGAGTTCACTTTCAGATTTTTCCAAAAAGTTGCGATACTTTTCAAGTTTTTCTTCAGCCAGTTTACGCCCGGTTATATCTCGTTCTACAAAGAGAATGCTTTTAGGTTTGCCTTTGGAATCGAATAAAAGAGTAGAATTCACATCAATATAAAAACGGCTATTATCTTTCTTTACTGCCA